>JBEBCR010000070.1:0-3426 GCA_041157565.1 Planctomycetota bacterium
GGGCCGGCGCGCGCAGCGCCTCGATGGCCGAGTCGACGTAGAGCTGCCACGACACGTTGAGCTGCGACTGGGCCACGAAGCCGCCGCCGAGGATGCCGATCGTGTCGCACACGACCGACAACAGCGGCGCGGCGATCATCAGCGCCACGACGCGCGGCAGCACGAGCAGCTTGATCCTGTCGATCGACAGCACCTCGAGCGCGGCGAGCTCGTCGGACACCGCCATCGTGCCGAGCTCCGCCGCCATGGCGCTGCCGACCGTGGCGGCGAGGATCGTGGCGGTGATGAACGGGCCCATCTCGCGCGCCATGCTGACGGCGACGATGGTGCCGATCTGGTCCTGCTGGCCGATGCGGGCGAGCTCGATGCCCGTCTGCAGCGAGACGATCATGCCGATGAACAGGCCCACGAGCAGGATCACGTGCAGCGTCTGGATGCAGCTGCCGTAGAGCTCGCCCGCCACCAGCGCGCGACGCCGCGGCAGGTCCGACAACCGCGCCAGCACGGCGAGGAACAACTCGAGGCGCTCGCCGAGGGCGTGGCCGAAGCGTCCGATGAGCGCGAGGGGTGCCATGGAGTGCGGGGCGCGCGGTCGCGCGGCCCCCGAGGCTATTCCGAGCGGCGCCCGCGTTCCATCGGCCAGCCGGGACCGGGCATGGCCGGGGCCAGCCATTCGAGGCCGTCCGGCGCCTCGCGCCAGCGCAGCAGGCCGAACAGGATCGAGGTCTCGGCCACGTGGCCCGACTCCTCGTCGAAGGAGCGCCGCGCCCACAGGACGGACAGGTTGCGGCGGTCCTCGACCTCGTCCGCCTCGCGGCGCCACAGCCCGAGCCACGAGCGTTGCTGCACGATGTCGTGGTCGCGGCGGTGGTGCCACAACTCCCACATCCAGGCGTACATCTCGTCGACCTCGGGCGTGCGCCACAGCGGGTTCAGCGCCAGGAAGGCCCACTCGTGCTCCCAGGGCTCGCGCTCCGAGTCCTGCCACACGGGCCACAGCTTGCGCCAAGTGCGCTCGCCACCCGCTCCGTCGCGGCGCGTCGAGCTCTGCCAGAAGGGCAGCGCGTCGAAGGCCTCCACGGTCGAGTCGTCGTAGGTCTCCGTGCGCCAGTTGACCAGCGGGAACGGCGCCCACGTCGACTCCATGGTCGGATCCTTGAAGTACGACCAGAACGGCCAGACGCGGCGCCGGACGACGCCCTCGGTGGGCGCGTCGAGCCAGCGCACCAGCGGCCAGGGCGCGTCGAAGGCGCGGTAGCCGGTGCGCGGGTCCGAACCCCAGCCGAAGAACGGCCACAGGAGCACCCAGTCGTCGCGTTCGCCGCGCCGCGAGCGTCCGACGAGCGGGAAGACCATCCAGCGCTTCTCCGACAACTCGGGGCCGAGCCGCAAGTCGTTCTCCTGCCAATGCAGGATCGGCCACAAAAGCGTCCAGCGATCGTAGCTGCCCTCCTTCTCCAGCGTGCTGTAGAACGGCAGGACCTTCGAGCCGCGCGCGCCGGGCAGGTCGGGCTTCTTGGGCCGAGTCCACGAGATGATCGGCCACAGGACGTGCTTCGTCTGGTCGTTGTCCCGCACCGTGCGCAGCCAGATCGGGAACAGCGTGAACTCGATGCGGTCGTAGGAGAGGAAGTCCTCCATGACGCCGCTGAAGGGGAACCACGCGCGGATCACGCGCCCATCGGCGCGCCGGCTCCAATAGAGCCCCGGGAGCGCGAAGAAGGTGCGCACCTCGCCGCCCTCCTCGCCGGGACGGCGCTCCCAGCGCGCCAAGGGCAGGAGTTGCCACACGCGCATGTTCTCGCTGTCGCTGTCGCTGCCGAGCGGCACGAGGAAGCGCGTCTCGCTGGCGCCGTCGGTCCCGAGGTCGGCGTAGTAGAACGGGCGCAGCGCGTGGTGCTGGACCTGGCCGTCCGGTCGCGCGCGCCGCACCTGCACCGCGCCCGCCAGCGCCTCGGTCTCGACGCCGCCGCCGGCGGTCGAGTGCCGCGACCAGGCGGGCGAGAGCACGCGCTCGGAGTCCAGCGACGCGCACGCGGCGCACGCGAGGCTCGTGGACAGGAGGGCGAGGAGGCGCACGCGCCAGATCCTAGCGACGCGGCGAGGCGCGCGCCTCGCCGCCCTCGTCCTTGCCGCGCTCGCCGCGCGGGGGGTATCGTCGAGGATGCCCATGAAGACCGTGCTCTCCGGCATCCAGCCCAGCGGCCGACCGCACCTCGGCAACTACTTCGGCGCCATCCGGCAGCACATCGCCATGCAGGAGCGCCAGGACCTGCGCGGGTACTACTTCATCGCCGACTACCACGCGCTGACCTCCTCGCGCGAGCCGGAGAAGCTGCGCGAGGCGGTGCGCGACGTGGCGCTGACCTACCTGGCGCTGGGCCTCGATCCGGCGCGCGCGGTGCTGTTCCGCCAGAGCGACGTGAAGGAGGTCTGCGAGCTGTCGTGGCTGCTTTCCTGCGTCACCGGCATGGGCCTGCTCGAGCGCGCCCACAGCTACAAGGACAAGCTCGCCAAGGGGCTCAAGCCGAACGTGGGCTTGTTCACCTACCCGATCCTGATGGCGGCCGACATCCTCGCCTACGACTCGGACCTCGTGCCGGTCGGCAAGGACCAGATCCAGCACGTCGAGATGACGCAGGACATGGCGGCTTCGTTCAACGCGCTCTACGGCGAGGTCTTCCGCCGCCCCGAGCCGCTCGTGCCCGACGAGGCGCACCTCGCCAAGGTCCCAGGCCTCGACGGCGAGAAGATGAGCAAGAGCTACGGCAACGACGTGTGGATCTTCGAGAGCGGCAAGGAGCTCAAGAAGCGCGTCAACGCCGTGGCGACCGACTCGCGCCCCCCGGAGGAGCCCAAGGACCCCGACGGCATCGTGCTGGTGCAGCTGCTCGAGCTGTTCCTCGACGAGGCCGAACTCTCGCAGTGGAAGGAGCGCATCCGCGCCGGCGGCGCCGGCGCGCCCGGCTACGGGCACCTCAAGCTGCGCCTGGTGGAGGCGATGGAGGCGCGCTTCGCGACGGCGCGAGCGCGGCGCGACGAATACCTGCGACACCCCGCGGAACTCGACGCGATCCTCGCCCGCGGCGCCGACGAGGCGCGCGCGCGTGCGGCGGTGACGCGCGACCGGGCGCTGCGCGCCTGCGGGCTGCGCTGAGGCGCCGTCCCGCGACGCGGCGGCCTGCACCAGCACCAGACCACACCCGACCAGACGACGGAGAACACGCACCATGCGCCTGCTCGCCATCCTGTGCGCGTCGAGCCTGTGGCTCGCCGCCTGCCAGTCCGACCAGTCCAAGCGCCCGGCCGAGGGCGCGGACGCCGCGCCGCGCGCCGAGAAGCCGGCGTGGACCACGCGCTTCATGGGCCGCAACGTGCTGATGGCGGCCGAGGTGCGCATCGAGGGCCCCAAGGGCCTGCTCGACC
>JBEBCR010000071.1:0-2576 GCA_041157565.1 Planctomycetota bacterium
CGAATAGGTTCCTGTACTGCCCCTGCGTCAGCAGGAACACCACGCCCGAGCCGTAGACCGCGATCTTGATCCACGCGCGATGACGATCCCACAACCGGCGCAGCCGGCTGCTCCACGACAGGGGGCGCAGAGGCGTGGGCCGCCGCGAATGCGGGGTCCGCGCCGCGGCGTTCGCCAAGGCGCGATCGAGATCGTCAAGGTTGGCTTCAGCGTTCATGACGTCCCTTGGTGGCGGGCCGCCGCCCGGAGCTTCAGGCAATCTTCGAAAAATCCGTCGCGAAGAGCGAGCTGCGGCCGGAATGGGCAAAGGACCGATGCCCGAGGCCTGTCCGCCCGACCCGCCCCGCCAGCACACGTGACCAGATCGAGGTACGCTTGCTAGCCGGCCTCCGTCATGCTCGAACCGCGCGCCCGCTCGTTCCTGCTGCTTGCGTGCGTGTGCTTCGCGGCCTCGTCCCTCCACGCGCAGACCTCGCTCGCTTGGGCGCGCTCCTACGCGCAGCCACTCGACGACCGGATTGGAGGCGTGGTGGTCGACGCGGCCGGACGCAGCTTCGTGGCCGGATCGACGGCCCTGCCGGGCGCCTCCACCGAGGGCTACCTGACGGCGTGGGACCAAGCTGGCCTTCCGCTCTTCACGCGCACCATCACCTTGTCCGGCCAAGCCGTCGCCTGGCACGCGATCGCACTTGGACCCAACGGACGCATCGCGGTCGCGGGCTCGCGGCGCACGCTCGCCACCACCCACTCGAGCGACCTGCTCGTCGCCGAGTACGACTCGCAGGGGAACCTCGCTTGGAGCGCGAGCTGGAACGGTCCGGCGGCGCGCGACGACCAAGCCAACGCGGTCACCTTTGATCCCAACGGCCGAGTCGTGGTTGCCGGCGGCACCAGCCTCGCGACCACGCCCGACACGCGCGATGGCTTCGTCGCGGTGTACGACGCGCAGGGAGTGCTGGCGTGGGTCACGCCCACCGCGGTGCCGACGTCCGACGACATCGTCGATCTCGCCGTCGATGCGAACGGTCGCGTGTACAGCGTGGGCAATGGCGGCGGCTTTCCTGTCGACAGCTACGTCGTGTGCTTCGACGCCAACGGCGTGCGTGCCTGGACCGCGACGCGCCCGCTCGAATACCTCAACGCGATCGCCGTCGATGGCGCGCAGGACGTGCATGTCGCCGGCTCGTTGCTATCGACGAGCACAGGCGCCGCGAGCTTCCACATGGCGAGCCTCGCCGGATTCGATGGAGCCACGCGTTGGACGCGCACGGTGCAAGGAGCAGGAGTCGCCAGCGCAGCCGTCGACGTGGCCGTCAACTCGTTCGGCGAGGTCGTGGCCACAGGCTCGCTCGACCAAGGCGCCGCGAACGGCTACGACGGACTCGCCTTGGCGAGCAACCTGCAGGGCGGCGAACTGTGGCGCGCGCAGTTCGACCCGGGCGCGGGCTTGAACGCCGGCTTCACGATGCTGCGCTTCGGCCCCGGCGGCGACTTGACCCAAGGTGGCGTGCTGCAGGTGGCCGCCAACGGCAGCCAGCGTCCGCTCGTCCAACGCCTGACCCGCGGTGCGGCTCCCGCGGCGAGTTGGACCTACTCGGCGCAACCCATCGTCGGCGTCGAAGTGCGCGATGCAGCCCATGTCGCCCTCGATCCAGCAGGTGGCGTGATCGTCGCAGGACGCGCCAACGCGTTGCCTCCGCAGGATGTCGTCGTGTGGCGCTTGGAGCCGCTTGCGACCGCGCTGTGCTTTGGCGACGGCACTGGCAACGCTTGTCCGTGCGGCAACACGAGCCAGGCCGCGGAACGCGCCGGTTGCCGCAGCTCGCTCGGCGTCGGCGGTCGTCTCGAGTGGAGCGGCACGCCGTCGCTCGCAGCCGACACCTTCACTCTGCGCGCCGCCTTCTTGCCCGACTCGCCAGGACGCTTCGTCCAAGGCAGCACCGCCCCCGTCGGCGGCACGCCCTTCGGCGACGGCCTCTTGTGCGTGAGCGGCGCCATCGTGCGCCTCGGCACCAAGGTCGCTGTGGGTGGCTCGTCGCGCTATCCCGAGGCTGGCGACGCCATCATCTCCGTGCGCGGCCTCGTGCCCGCCCCCGGTGCCGCGCGCACCTACCAGCTGCACCACCGCAACTCGGCCAACTTCTGCACCAGCTCGGCGTTCAACTTCACGAACTCGGTGACGACGATCTGGCAGCCTTGAGGGGCGTGCGCGACGCGTCTCGGCGTGATGACGGGGAAGAGTGGAGGGGTCCGACCGACTCTCGCCAGCCGCCCCCCCCCCTTGCAACGAGGCGCATGGGGCCTGCCGGGGCTGCGGACGGGATCGGCGAGCTTGCATGGTCAGCGGGTCTTCCATTTCTTCGGAATCCGTTCCACGCGCCGAAGGCTGGTGTCCCTGACAGATGCACGCCTCGTGCAGGACCGGCTTGGAGTGGTCCCCCGAGGCGGCCCCCTCCCCCCCCCCGTAATTTGGTACTGGAGTCTGAAGCCATGAACCCCCTGACGATCCTCTTCGTCGCGACGCTCGGCATGCTGTCCTTCGCCGCCCCGTCGGGGCAGCGCACGCCGCAGAAGCC
>JBEBCR010000072.1:0-4795 GCA_041157565.1 Planctomycetota bacterium
GCGTCAGGAAGGGCCCGGTGTTCACCAACCTGCTGCTGGCCGACGAGATCAACCGCGCCGCGCCCAAGGTGCAGGGCGCGCTGCTCGAGGCCATGCAGGAGCGCAAGGTCACCATCGGCCCCGAGACGTTCAAGCTGCCGGCGCCGTTCCTCGTCATCGCCACGCAGAACCCGGTCGAGCAGGCCGGCACCTTCGAGTTGCCGGAGGCGCAACTCGACCGCTTCATGCTGGTGCACCGCCTCGGCTATCCGCGCCGCGAGGACGAGCGCGAGATCCTGCTGCGCAACTCGCGCCTCGGCATCCAGCGCTCGGAGAAGGGCGCCATCGTCCAGACCGAGTTCGACGTGCTGCGCCAGGAACCGGTGGGCTCGACCGAGGACCTGGTGGCGGCCATGGAGGCGGTCAACCAGGTGCGCGTCAGCGAGACGTTCGTCGAGCACATCGTCGACCTCGTCGACCGCTCGCGCACGCACCCGGAGATCGAGCTGGGCTGCAGCCCGCGCGCCGGCATCTCGCTGGTGAAGAGCTCGCGCGCGCGGGCCCTGCTGCACGGCCGCGACTACTGCATCCCCGAGGACCTGTACGCGCTGGCGGAGGACGTGATGCTGCACCGCATGCGCCTCAAGTACGAGGCGATCGCCGCCGGACGCACCGGGCGGCAGGTGCTGCAGGAGCTGCTCAAGGCCCTCGGCGCGCCGCAGGAGGCGTGAGCGGATGGGCGCGCACGCCACCAACGCGGGCGCGGGCGAATACAGGATCGACGACCTGCGCCCGCTGGACGCGCGGCAATTCGCCGTCGCGGTCAGGAAGCTCGCCAACGGCCTGCTGTACGGCCTCGATCGCTCGCCCTTCACGGGCTCGGGCATCGAGTACGTGCAATCGCGGCCGTGGGTCGACGGCGATTCCGTGCGCGCCATCGACTGGCGCGTGACGGCGCGCACCCGCAAGGTGCACGTCAAGGAGTTCGAGACGCCGCGCAGCCTGCCGACCTGGCTGCTGCTCGACACTTCGGCGTCGATGACCGTGCAGTCCGGCCCGCTTTCCAAGTACGAACTGGCCGTGCGCGTGGCGGGCGGCATCGCCTTCGCCTGCCTCGACCGCGTCAGCCCCGTGGGCGTGGCGTCGCTGGGCGATCGGGCGCTGCGGCTCCAGCCCAGCATGTCCAAGGTCAAGGTGCTGGAGTGGATGCTCGCCCTGCGCGACTACAGGAGCGACGAGCGCACGCACCTGGCGGCGCGCGTGCGCGAGCTCGCCACGAGCGCGCCGCAGCGCTCGCTGGTCGTGGTGCTTTCGGACCTGCACGAGGAAGGGGCCGTGCCGGCGCTGCGCGCGCTGTCGCAGCTGCACGACGTCGTGGCGCTGCGCTTCGAGGATCCCGCCGAGCGCGGGCTGCGCGGCGCGGGCATCGTGCGCGCGCGAGAGGCCGAGGGCGGCGCGAGCTTCGTGGCGCGCGGCGCCAAGCTGGGCGCCGGCGACCTCGAGCGCGGAGACGGCGAGCTGCGCCGCGCGGGCATCGACGTGCTCGTGCTGAAGGTCGACCAACCCGTCGAGGCGCCGCTGCGCAACCTGTTCAGGAACCGCGGCCGCACCGGCCAGGGGACGCGCTGATGGCCGCGCGCGCCATCCGCCAAGGGGCTCGCCTCGCCGCGTGCGCGGCGCTGGCGGCGTTCGCCTGCGCGAGCCCCGCGCGCGCCGGGGAGTCGCCCGCCTCGCCCGCGGCGCAGGCCTCCGCCGCGCCGGGACGCGGCGCGCGCGCGGCCACGATCGGCATGCCCGCGCGCCTCGACGACGTGCGCCTGCCCGGATCGGAGCTGGAGGTCGCCAAGTTCGACGACATGGCGCCGCTGTCGCTGCGCATCCTGTCCGTGCTGCCCGACGGCGAGGACCAGTTCCGCTACGCCTTCGAGTGGCGCGCCTTCGAGCCCGGCGAGCACGACTTGCGCGGCCTCTTGCGCAGGAAGGACGGCGGCTCGACCGACGGGCTTCCGCCCATCCTCGTGCGCGGCGAGGCGATCCTCGCGGCCACGGGCCCGATCGCGCCGGCGCCCCCGCGCGCCACGCAGGTCGAAGGCGTCGGCGGCTACCGCGTCTGGATGTGGATCGGCGGCGCGCTGTGGTTGGCGGGCCTCGTGCACATCCTGCGCTCGACGAGGAAGAAGCAGGTGGCGGACGCGCGGCGCGCGCTGCCCACGCTCGCGGATCGGCTGCGCCCCCTGGTGGAGCGCGCCTCGCGCGGCGAACTCGACGCGCGCGCCTCGGCCCAGCTCGAGGCCGCGCTGGTGGCCTTGTGGCGCAAGCGCCTGGGGCTCGAGGCGCTCGAGGCCGGCGAATGCCTGGCGCGGCTGCGCTCGCACGCGGAGGCGGGACCGCTGCTGGTCGGGCTCGAGCGTTGGCTGCACGCGCCCAAGGGCTCGCAGCCGGTCGACGTCGCCTCGCTCCTCTCGCCGTACCAGTCGCTGGACGCCGCGGAGTTCCCGCTGGAGCACGCGGCGCCGCCGTGGGCGACCGGGCCGGGCGGCGCCGCGCAAGGCGGGGGAGCGCGCGGCTGATGGACGCGTGGCTCGCCTTCCGGCATCCGTACCTGCTGCTGCTGCTCGTGGCGCCCGCGCTGCTGCTCCTTTGGACGTGGACGCGCTCGGACGGCGTCGCGCTGCCCTTCGACGGCGCGCCGCGACGCCGCGGTCGCGTGCTGGCCGTGGCGCTGCGCGCGGCGGAATCGCTGCCGGCGCTGCTCGTCGCCATCGCGGTGGTGCTGCTCGCCGGGCCGCAGGCGTGGGGTGAGCCGAAGTCCAAGCGCGTCCTTACGAACATCCAGTTCTGCGTCGACGTCTCGGGCAGCATGGGCCTCAAGCTCGGCGAAGGCTCGCGCTACGACCTCGCCATGGAGGCGATCAACACCTTCGTCGACCGGCGCGAGGGCGACGCCTTCGGCCTGACGTTCTTCGGCGTCGAGGTGCTGCACTGGGTGCCACTGACCACCGACACCTCGGCCTTCAAGTGCGCGCCGCCCTTCATGACGCCCGGGCGCCTCCCTTCGTGGTTCGGAGGCACCTACATCGGCAACGCGCTGCGCGCCTGCCGCAAGGTGCTCAACGAGCGCGAGGAAGGCGACAAGATGATCGTGCTGGTCACCGACGGCTACAGCGCCGACCTCGCGGGCGGCGAGGACGAGGAGATCGCGCGCCAGCTCGAGCAGGACGGCATCGTCGTCATGACCGTGCACGCAGCCGAAGGCGACATTCCCGAGGAAGTCGCGCGCATCGCGGCGCAGACCGGCGGGGAGGCCTTCAAGACGGACAACCCGGCGGCGCTCGAGGCGTGCTTCGCCAAGATCGACTCGATGGTCAAGACGCGCATGGTCAAGGCGCAGGCCGAGGCGGCCGACGACTACGTGCTTTGGAGCCTCGCCGGACTCGTCGTGCTGGCGCTGGCGCTGCTGGCGGCGCTGGGCTTGAGGGCCAACCCGTGGTGATCGACGGCGAGACCGCGGCCTTCGCGGCGCTCGGCGCGTTCGCGCTGTCGCTGGCGGCCGAATGGCTGCACGCGCGGCGCGCGCGGCGCATGGCGCACCTCGCCTTCGGCCCTGAGGGCGCGCCCGCGGGCTGGACGCGCGCCGCGCCGCTGCTCAGGTGCTCGTCGCTGGCCGCGCTGGCGTGGGGACTGGCGACGCTGCTCCACGTGCCGCCGCGCGCCTTCGACGCCGAGGGCGAGCTGCGGCGCGACGATTCCGATCCGCAGCACGTGCTGCTGGTGCTCGACGTGTCGCCGTCGATGAAGCTCAAGGACGCCGGCCCCAACCGCGACAAGTCGCGCACGGCGCGCGCGCGGGAGATCATGGAGTCGTTCTTCGACCGCGTGCCGCTCAAGGACTGGCGCGTGTCGGTGGTGGCCTTCTACACGGGGGCCATCCCCGTGGTCGAGGACACGGCCGACTTCGAGGTCGTGCGCAACATCCTCGGCGACCTGCCGATGAACTACGCCTTCCAGAGCGGCAAGACCGAGTTGTTCGCCGGATTGAAGGGGGCGGCCGAGATGGCCGCCAAGTGGAAGCGCGACAGCGCCACCGTGGTGGTGATCAGCGACGGCGACACCGTGCCGGCGAGCGGCATGCCGCGCATGCCCGCGGCGGTGCGCAGCGTGCTCGTCGTCGGCGTGGGCGACAGCAAGACCGGCTCGTTCATCGACGGGCGCAACTCGCGCCAGGACGTCTCGACGCTGCGCCAGGTCGCCACGCGCCTCGGCGGCACGTTCTTCGACGGCAACGAGAAGCACCTGCCCAGCGCGCTGGTGGCCGAAGCCGCCTGGCGCGAAGGCGACGACGACCTCGTCGCGTGGGGCTTGCGGGAGTTCGCGCTGTGCGCCGTGGCCGCGGGCGCGGCCATCCTGGCCCTCCTGCCGCTCCTCCTGTCCCGCTTCGGCGCGCGATGGCGCCCGGGGCCGCGGCCGTGACCACCCTCCACGGGCCTGCGCACTCGAGCCGATGGCGGCGGGCCGCGTCGCCGGCCATCGTCGCCGCCATGCGCCGCACCTCCCCGTCGACCTGCCGTTCGGCCGCGCCCCTGCGGCGCTCAGTCTCCCGCCTCGCGCTCCTCGCGCTGGCTTGCCTCGCCCCCGGCTGCGCCACCTCCGGCGAGCAGCCAGTCGGAACGACCGCGCGGCCGCAAGCCGTGCTGCAGGCGCGCACCTGCGGAGCCGTGGAGCGCCTGCACGCCCTGGGCGACGTCCACCTCGGCTCGCAACCCTCGGCCGACGACCTGCGCCAGGCCAAGGCGGACGGCGTCAAGACGATCATCAG
>JBEBCR010000073.1:0-4151 GCA_041157565.1 Planctomycetota bacterium
TCTCCTCCCTCCAGCGCCTCGCCGTCCTCTGCCTCGCCTCGCTCGCCCTCCTCGCCCTGTCGACCTCGGCCAAGGCCCAGTCCTTGATCACCAAGTCGCAGCGCGAACTGGTGGTCCTGCAAGCCGACCTCGGCGGCGACTTCATGTACGAGTTCATCGAGGACCAAGGCGTCAACGCCGCCGTCGCCCAACTCGCGCCGGCGTACGGCCGAGTGCGCGTGGTGCGCGACGGCCAGGCGTCCTTGAGCGGCCTCGTCAACGCGCTCGACGCCTCCACCATCCTCGCCAGCGTGCGCGCCGTCGACCTCGTCATCATGACGCACGGCTCCGACTGGGTCAGCGAGTCCGGCTGGGACGAGTGGATGGTCTTCTCCAACGAGGAATGGCGCTCCACCCTCGAGGTGCGCGACCGCATCCTCTCGAGCCTCACCGCCGCGCAACGCGCCAAGCTGCGCATGGTGTTCAGCACCGCCTGCTACAGCTCGTCGCACAGGAACCAATGGATCCAGGCGGGCTTCAAGTGCGCCTCCGGATCCATCGGGGTCTACGCCGACTCGGCCGCGAGCTTCAGCCCCTTCCTCTCCACCTGGTCCGCCGGCGCCAACGCGCCGCTCTTCCCCTGGCTGCCCGATCCGCGCAGCACGCAGACCTTCCAGTTGGCCGTCAACGCCGCGAACGCCGCCGACCTGCCGCGCAACTGGGACAACGCCGCCCGCGCCTACTACTTCGCCATCGGCAAGCCCGACGTGGCGCTGGACGTCAACAGTTGGCGCCACACGAGCTTCTCCTCGGAGGCGGCGCGCAACCTGACGATCTCCAAGATGTTCTGAGTCGCGCCTCGCCGCCGGCGAGCCTCGGAACGCAGCCGGCCGCGGGGACCACCCGCGGCCGGTCGCGTTGGAATGGCGCCGTTTCCGCGCGCGACCTCAGTCGCGCGCGAAGGCGAAGTCGAACTCGTAGGGCACCACGCCCAGCCGCGCGACGAAGCGCGCGCGCAAGGATCCTCCGGCGGGAACGCGCAGGTCGTGGAACATGACCTTCTCCGCGTGCTCCAGCGCCTCGCGCGCCACGAGCACCTCGCGCTGGTCCGGGAGCTCGTCGCCGTCGTCGTCGCGGTACACGACGATGGACGCGCGCTCGATGCGCTCGAGGCCCGGGGGCGTGCGCGCGCCGATCCAGGCCAGCGACAACTCGGCGCCTCCGTCCTCCGACCTGATCTTGGCGCGACGCGCGATGAGCTCCGGCGCCTCGATCAGCTCGCGCGAGCTGCCCGCCGGCCAACGCGTGCTCGAGCACGCCGCGGCGCAGAAAAGCAGCACGACGGCGCCGCACGCCATGGGCGCGATTGCGTCCGCGCGACGCGACTCGTCAGCCTCTGCTGCGTCGTGCACGCAAGGTCCTCGGCGGCCGCGCAGGCTGTTCGCCTAGCCGCGGAAAGGCCTGGAGACGTAGTGGGTCAGGATGCCGAAGACAAGTCCGACCGCCCACCCAATGCCTGCAATCACCAAGATGCTGAGGTACGCATGCATCTCGCTTGGGCGGTTTTCCGGGGTCCACAGGTAGCTGAGTGCGAAAAGGACCGCTGGCCCAGCAAGCATCCCGGCCAGCGAGAACATGGCGACGCACGAATTGCGGGAGGTCTGTTCCATGCGCACCAAGCTATCAACTCGGGATGGATGCTTCCAATCGAGCGCGGGACGGATGCGTTCCGCCGGCCGACCGTTCCGCTGGCCGCCATGGCGCGCGCATCGAACTCCCGGTTCGCCCGCGCGCAGGATCGTTTGTCAGGCTTGCTTGACAGGCGCCGCGACTCGCCCGCCGCCTCGGATGCCAGTGCGCGCGCGCCACGGCGGTTCAGTAGTTCTTGGCGAACAGGACGCGGCGCGCGCTGGGCGCGCCGGTCTTGATGCAGCGGCCGGGCTCGATCGCCGGACCCTGGCCGTCGTAGGGCAGGCAGCGGATGGTGGCCTTGGTGGCTTCCTTGATCGCCTTCTCCGTCGCGCCGGTGCCGTCCCAGTGCGCGTGCACGAACTTGGAGCCCTCGCCCTTGAACACCGCGACGAACTCGTCCCAGGTGTCGACGACGATCGTGTTCGCCTCGCGGAAGGCCAGCGCGCGCTCGTAGAGGAAGCGCTGGAACTCGTCGAGGATGCGGCCGACGGCCACGCCCAGGTCCTGCATCGGGAGCGTCTCCTTGACCGCCTTGCCGTTGGCGTCGAGCGGCGCGATGCGGCGCTTGGCCATGACCGTGCCCGCGGCGAGATCGCGCGGTCCGAGCTCGATGCGCAGCGGGACACCCTTGCGCTCCCACTCGTAGTACTTGTCGCCGGGGCGCAGGTTGTCGCGGTCGTCGACCTTCACGCCGAGCCCGTCCTCGCGCAGCTCCTTGGCCAGCTTGTGCGCCGCCTCGCAGACCTGCGCCTTCTCCGCGTCGCTCTTCCAGATCGGCACGAACACCACGTGGATCGGCGCCAGGCGCGGCGGCAGCACGAGGCCGTCGTCGTCGGAGTGCGCCATCACGACCGCGCCGACGAGGCGCGTGGAGACGCCCCACGAGGTCTGCCAGACGTGCTCGCGCGCGCCCTGCTGGTTCTGGAAGGTGACGTCGAAGGCCTTGCCGAAGTTCTGGCCGAGGTCGTGGCTCGTGCCGGCCTGCAGCGCCTTGCCGTCCTGCATCAGCGCCTCGATGCAGCGCGTCTCGACCGCGCCGGCGAAGCGCTCGTTCTCGGTCTTCACGCCCTGGATCACGGGCAGCGCCATCACCTCGTGCGCGAAGTCGCGGTACACGTCGAGCATGCGCGCGACCTCCTCGCGCGCCTCGTCGTGCGTGGCGTGCGCGGTGTGGCCTTCCTGCCACAGGAACTCGCCGGTGCGCAGGAAGAGGCGCGTGCGCAGCTCCCAGCGCATCACGTTCGCCCACTGGTTCAGCAGCATCGGCAGGTCGCGGTACGAGTCGATCCACTTCTTGAAGAAGTGGCCGATGATCGTCTCCGAGGTCGGGCGCACCACGTAGGGCTCCTCGAGCTCGTTCTTGACGCTGATCTTGCCGTCGTGGGCCTTGAGCCCCGAGTGCGTGACGACGGCGCACTCCATCGCGAAGCCTTCGACGTGCTGCGCCTCCTTGGCGAGGAAGGACAAGGGGATCAGCAGCGGGAAGTACGCGTTCTGGTGGCCGGTCTCCTTGAAGCGCCGGTCGAGGTCGGCCTGCATCTTCTCCCACACGGCGTAGCCGTGCGGCTTGATGACCATGCAGCCGCGCACGACCTCGGCCGCCTCGGCGAGCCCTCCTTCGCGCACGACGTCCTGGTACCACTGCGCGTAGTCCTGCGCGCGGGGGGTGATGCGGGCTCCGGCCATGTCTTCCTCGGTTCCTGGGCCACCCGTCGCAGGCCCCCCCATTGGGGCCGGCCGGCGGCACGCAGGGCGGCAAGGGTAGGGGACTCCCTGAGCCGCCGCCACACGGGGGGCGGCCCACGGGCGGGAACGGCGCGGAATTGGCCGGAGGGAACTGCAGGACCTCCCATTTTCCGCCGACAAGCCATCCTGTCCTAGGGGGCTGCGCATCGGCGGTCCGCGGTAGACTCGCGACGCGACTGGAAAAACCCGCGTCCGGACGGCCCAAACGCCCGTCCGAGTCGCCCGACCCCGAACCCGCCCGCCTAGGTACTCCCGATCATGAGCCTCGCCTCGCAAATCCGACCCGAGATGACCATGGAGCAGATCATGGACATCGCCCCCGCCGCGCAGCGCGCGCTGTTCCAGCGCTACCACGTGGGCGGGTGCAGCTCGTGCGGGTTCCAGCCGAGCGACACGCTGGCGCAGGTCTGCAAGGACCACAACATCCTCGACATCAACGAGGTCGTGCGCACGATCGTCAACGCGCAGGAGGCCGACGCCAAGCTGCAGGTCGCGTGCGCCGACGTGAAGGGCTGGCTCGACGCGGGCGAGCGCTTCCTGTTCCTCGACGTGCGCATGCCCGAGGAGCTCCTGCTGGCGAAGATCGCCCAGTCGGAGCCGCTCGACTACGACAACCCCGGCAAGTACATGGAGCTGCCGAAGGACTCGAAGATCGTGTTCCACTGCAAGAGCGGCGTGCGTTCGCTCGACGTGGCCGCGTACTTCAAGGGCCACGGCTTCACCAACGTGTGGTC
>JBEBCR010000074.1:0-5408 GCA_041157565.1 Planctomycetota bacterium
GCATCTGGGCAGGACCGCCCGCGGGACGCACAATCGCGGCACCCTCCCTTGGACGATTTGGCACGCATCACGGCGGCCGCCTACGGCGAGCTGCAAGCCTTGGCGCGCGCCTGCATGCGCGGGCAGAAGCCCGGCCACACGCTGCAGGCGACCGCCCTCGTCAACGAGGCGTTCCTGCGCCTGACCCGCGCGGATCCGGCCATCCTGCACGATCGGCCGCGCTTCCTCGCCGTGGCGGCCACGGCCATGCGCCAGATCCTCATCAACCACGCCGAGGCGCGCAACACGGCCAAGCGCGGCGGAGGCAGGGCGCGGGCCGGCGGCGAGCAGGCCGAGCTGTTGGAGGCGAGCGAGATCGACCTCGAGCGCGTGCTCGACGTCGACGCGGCGCTGAAGAAGCTCGAGGCGCTCGACCCGCGCAAGGCCAAGGTGGTCGAGGCGCGCATCTTCGGCGGCATGTCGAACGCCGAGGTGGCCGAGTCGTTGGGCCTGTCCTTGAGCACCGTCGAGTCCGATTGGCGCATGGCCAAGGCTTGGCTGGCGCGGGAGTTGGAGTCGTGAACGGGCCCGTGGCCGGCTCCTTGGCCGAGGCCGCGCGGCTTTTCCCGGAATCCGCCAAGGCCGGCGGCCGCTGATCCTGTGGAAGGGAGCGTGCCGCCCTCCACCGATCCCCTGACGCGCTTCGCGCGCCTGGACGAGCTGTTCCTAGCCGCCCGCGACCTGGACTCGGAGGAGCTGCGCGCCTTCCTCGAGCGGGTCGAGGACCCCGAGCTGCGGGCCGACCTCGAGCAGCTCCTGCGCCACGACCGCGCGGGGACGCCTTCGGTGCGGACCATCGCCGACGTGGGGGGCCTGCTCGATGGCATCGAGGAGCCGGCGGCCATCCCCGAGCGGCTGGGCGACTACGAGGTGCTCGACATCGTCGGCGAGGGCGCCAGCGGCATCGTGCTGCGCGCGCGCCAGCCGGGCACGGACCGCCTCGTGGCCATCAAGGTGCTGTCGAGCGGCGCGTGGGACCACAAGGCGTTGGCGCGCTTCCGGCGCGAGGTGCGCATCCTCGGGCGCCTCGAGCATCCGGGCATCGCGCGCATCTACGACGCCGGCACCGACGCCAGCACCACGCCGGCGCGGCCCTACTTCGTGATGGAGCTCGTCGCGGGCAAGCCGCTGGCTTCGCACGTGCGCACGCACGACCTCGGCTGGCGCGGGGTCGTGCGGCTCTTCACGCAGGTGGTCGAGGCGCTCGCGCACGCGCACGCCTGCGGCGTGCTGCACCGCGACCTCAAGCCTGGCAACGTGCTCGTCTCCGCCGATGGCCGGCCGAAGATCGTCGACTTCGGCGTGGCGGCGCTGTCGGAAGGAACGGGCGGCGCGGGCGACGAGGGCGGAGTCGGGCGCGCGACGAGCTTGAAGAGCGCCGCGGGCGACCTCGTCGGCACCGTGCCCTACATGCCGCCCGAGCAGTTCGACGGCACGGGCAAGGTCGACGCGCGCAGCGACCTGTACTCGATCGGCGTGATGCTGTACGAGGCGTTGTCGGGCCGCATGCCCTACGAGGTCGACGGGCGCAACCTGGTGCAGGCCGCGGCCATCGTGCGCGACGAGGTGCCGCTGCCGCTCGGGCGCGTCGATCGCGCGCTGGCCGGCGACGTCGAGACGGTGGTGGCGAAGCTGCTCGAGAAGGAGCCGTCGCGCCGCTACCAGAACGCGCGCGAGTTGAAGGAGGACCTCGAGCGGCTGGTCGACGGGCTGGCGACGCGCGCGCGGCCCGTGACGCGGCGCGAGCGCTCCGTGCGCTTCGTGCGGCGCTACCGCGGCTTCCTCGCGGCCACGAGCCTCGCCTTCGTGGCGCTGGCGCTCTTGCTGTCGTGGACGGCGCGCCTGTGGCAGGTCGCCGACCAGCGCGGCGACTCGCTGGCGCTCTTGCTCGAGGAGCGCTCGCGCGGCGACTACCGGCGCACCATCGGCTTCGCCGAGGCGGCGTTGCGCGCGGGCAGCATCGTCGACGCGCGCGCGGCGCTCGAGGCGGCCGAGCCGGCGCGGCGCGGCTGGGAGTGGGACTACCTGCGCGCGCGCGCCTGGAGCGAGTCGCTGTCGCTCCCGTCGGGATCCTTGACCACCGTCGTGCGCTCGGCGCGCGGCCGCGTCGTGGTGGCCGACAACGGCTCGGGCGACGTGCGCCTGCTCGACGCGGCGGGCGGCGGGCTGCGCACGATCTGGACCTCGCGCGGGCTGCTGCGCGACCTGGCGTTGTCGCCCGACGGCGACGAGTTCGTGGTGGCCGACGAGGCCTCCGACGGCCTGGTCGTGCGCCGCGTCGTCGACGGATCCACGGCGCGCGCGCTGCGCACGGGGCTCGCGCCGCACACGCGCGTGGCGTGGTCCGGCGACGGCGCGCGCATCGCCTGCGCCGGAGTCGACGGCGCGCTGGTCGTGCTCGACGCGCGCGACGGCGCCATCTTGTCCGAGGACGAGCCGCGCAAGGAACGTCCCTTCCCGGCCGAGGGGTTGGTCGAGTTCCTGCCCGTCGGCGGGGCGAGCGTGTCGGCCGTCGCCACGGAGACGAGCTGCCGGCTGCGCTTGCCGGATGGCGCCACGGTCGAGCTCGACCTCGAGGGCGATCGCGTCGACTGCCTCGGCGCGTGCGTCGACGCGGCGGGGCGCCCGCTCGTGCTCGTGGGCACGTACGACGGGCTCGTGCGCCGCTTCGACGGCGCGAGCGGCGCGGACCTCGGCGCCATCGAGGCGCACGCGGGCAACGTCAAGGCCATCGAGCCCGGGCCGCGTCCGGGCACCTTCTTCACGGGTGGAGCCGACTGCGCCATCTGGCTGTGGGACGCGTCCACCGGCGCGCGCCTCGGCGGCGCGGTGGGGAGCGAGCGCACCGTGCGCGGGCTGGCGCTCGACGCCGACTCCGGCCGCCTGGCCGCGGTGGGCAACGACAACCACCTGCGCTTGTGGTCGATCGACGCGGCGGTGCGCGAGCCCTTGCTGCGCGGGCACGACGCGTGGGTCTACGGCGTGGCGTTCCTCGCCGACGGGACGCTGGCGAGCTCGGCGGGCGAGAAGCCCGCTCCGGACGGGCGCGTGGCCTTGTGGGACCGCGCCACCATGCGGCTCTTGGCGCAACTGGCGGTCGACGCCGAGAGTTCCGAGGCGATCGTCGCCGACGTGGCGGACGATGGCCGCGGCGGAGCCGTGGCGGCGTGGTGGAAGGCCGGCGGCGGCGGACTGGCCTTCCTCGGCGCGGGCGAGGCGCGCAGCCTGGAGCTATCCAAGGTCGCGCCGTGCAGCGTGGTGGGGCTTCCGGGCGGCGAGGCGCTGGCGTGGCGCGCCCTCGGCTCGTCGCGCATCACCGTCATGGCGCGCGACGGGGCCGTCCTGCAGGAGCTGGACCTTTCCGGGCGCAACAGCGAGCGGCCGTTCCTGCGACTTTCGGCCGACGGAAGCGCGCTCGCCACGCACACCGACGACGGGATCTTCCTGGTGCCCGTCGAGCGCGCGAGCGCGGGCCCGCGCCTCGGGGCGCCGCGGCTCGTGCGCGTCGCCGGCCGCGTGCACGACCTCGCCCTGTGCAGCGCCGACCGTCGCATCGCGGTCGGCTTCGTCGATGGCGAGATCGCCCTGGTCGATCCCGACGCGCCCGCCGACGCCGACGGCTTCGCGGCCGTGGCGTGGAGCCTCCCGCTCGCCCACGGCGGCCGCGTGCGGCTCGCGCGCACGCCCGACGGCGCGCGCATCGCCAGCGCCAGCGACCAGTTGATCCGCGTGTGGGACGCCGCCGACGGCGGGGCGCTCCTGAACCTCGCGGGGCATGGCGACATCGTGCTGGCCCTGTCGTTCTCGCCCGATGGCCGCACGCTGGCGTCGAGCTCGATCGACCGCACGGTGCGGCTGTGGGAAGGCCGCGCCAGCCGCTAGGCGCGGCGCGACGATTTCCTCGACTTTCCTCCAAGGGGGCCGGCGCCCGTTCCTGTCCACGGGGACGAAGCGACGCCATGGGTCCATCCGGGCCGCGGGCGGGCGCTTCGCTCCGGGCCTCGAGCGTCGCGCGGTCCGTTGGTCCTCCACCCTCGGCGCACGACGGACCCGCCTCCATGCGCACCTTCACGCTGCTCTCGCTCCTCGCCGCCACGTGGCTGGCCGCGCCCTCCGGCGCGCAGACCTACGACAGCCCCAAGCTGCCCAAGCTGCAGCCGCCGTCCGGCCAGCCCTCGCCCGAGCAGGTCGTGTCGTGGCTGCAAGGCGGAGCCGACGCCTGCGCCGGCGCCGCCAGCGCGGCGCAGATCGCCGGCAGCGGCTCGTTCTTCGTCAACTCGACCTTGGCGACGAACGAGCTGTTCAACCGCGACGTGTGGTTCGCGTGGACCGCCTCCGTCGACGGCACCGTGTTCATGGGCCTGTGCGGCAGCACGCCGGCCGACACGCTGCTCTTCGCCTATCCGTTCAACGGCGGCGCGTGCCCGGTGCAAGGCGCTCCGACGCTCGCCCAGAACGACGACTCGTGCGGCCTCCAGTCCGTGATCAGCTTCAACGCCACCGCCGGCGCGCGCTACTACGTCGCCGCGGCTTCGTTCATGGGCTACGCCAGCGGCTACACCGCGCAGCTGTTGGTGCAGGAGACGGGCGGCAGCGTCGACTCCGACGAGATCGCGGGCGCCGCGGGCATCATCGGCGCCGGGCCGCACAACTACGACAACAGCCTCCTGACGACCAGCTTCGCCGGCGCGTGCGCCATGGAGAACGACCAGTGGTTCGCGTGGACGGCCTCGCTCACCGGCACCGCGACGGTGTCGACCTGCGGCGGCGCGGCCGTCGGCAGCGGCACGGACACGGTGGTCGCGGTCTACGCCGGCCTCGGCTCGAACGGGCCGTTCCCCACGGGCAACCTGCTCGCCTGCAACGACGATTCCGGCGCGCAGTTCTGCGGCCTCGGCTCGGTGGCCACCTTCCCGACGACCGTGGGCGAGCGCTACCTGATTCGCCTGGGCCGGTTCCCCGGCGCAGCTTCGGTCTACGGCACGTTCACCGTGACCGAGTCGGGCACGTATCCGCCGGCCGACACTTGCGCCACGGCGCGCGTCGTCACCGGCGAGGCGCCGATTCCGTTCGACAACACGAACGCGGCGACCGACCTCGTCGGATCCTCTTGTTCGCCGATCGGCAACGACGAGTGGTTCCGTTGGACGGCGCCGCGCAGCGACATGGTGACGATCTCGGCCTGCGACGGGCTGGCGCCCGGATCGGCCACGGACACGGTGCTGGCCGTGTACCTCGGCGCGGGCTGCCCCACCGCCGCGCCCATCGCGTGCAACGACGACAACGCCTGCGCGCCCGGCAACGCGACCTCGAAGGTCGTCTTCCCCGCCACCTGCGGCCAGACCTACATGATCCGGCTCGGGCGCTAC
>JBEBCR010000075.1:0-2875 GCA_041157565.1 Planctomycetota bacterium
ACGACTACACCCTCGCCCACCTCGTCGCGCTCCTGCACTGGATCGCCTCCGACGGCCTGCTGCGCACGGACGACGAACTGATGCGCACGGCGCGCGAGGAGCTGGGCTTCGAGAAGATGGGATCGAAGATCAGGCGGAGGTTGGAGGAGGCGGTGGAGGCGTGGAGGGACAAGCCCGGGCGATAGCGATACGCCCGAGCCTAGTGGTCTAGCTGCGCGTCCATGCGAGTGGCCGCGTCACGCCGGTCGAAGCGCGACCAGCTGGCGCCGCTCCGCCCCCCCTTGGGAGACAGCTCTGTCAGCTCCCTTCGGAGGAACCCCGAGAAGTGTCCGGTGGCTCGATCGTCGTCGGGTTGGAGAACGCAGGGCCGAAGACCACGCTCGGGGGACGCTGGGCCGCGCTCTCCGCCACGCGCGCATTCTGCGCGATGGAGCTGGACACCAACTGCTGCATGGCAGCAAGGAAGGACGCCTGCTGCTCGCTTTGCAAGGCGAGATAGCGCTCGGCCGCGTCGCGACCAGCGCGTTCCCGAAGCACGGAGCCCATCTGCTCAGGGCTCTGCAGGGCGAGGATGACGTCGGCCGGCACGTCTTTCAGCGCCAGCTTGAACTCGAACTGCATGCGCTCATAGGCCATGCGCATCTCGACTTGGGCCTGCTGCTCCTTGAGGCGCAGGTCGGCCAATCCACTCTGCAGTCCCAGTTGGTCATCGCGCTCGATGCGCTTGAGGCGCTCGAGATTGTCCATCGACAGCGCCGCCTCCTGACGCAGGGTGTCGACCTCCACGCGGCGCATGTCGGTGTTGGCGTCGAACTCCTTGCGCTTGATGCCCAAGTCCGTGTCGACATCCAATTGGCGTTGGGTCCTATTGAAGTCGGCGCCGCGTCCTTGGCGGCCGAGTTCCGCGTCGAACTGGGTGTTGATGCCGCGTTGCTCCTGCTCGATGCGCGCCACGGACACATCGCCAGTCAGGCGCACCATCTCGACTTCGTTGATCTTGGTCAACTTGCGGTAGTCCTGGTCGAGGCGCTCCTGCAGCGTGCGGATGGCCTGCACCGAGTTCAGGCGCGCTTCCTGCTGGAACTGCTCGAACGACAACTCGCGGGCGAATCCGGCGCGATCATATTGGCGACGGAGCTCGGCCATCAGGTTTTCGTTCTCCCAGTCGGCCGCCTGCAAGTTGCGAGTCGCCGACAGGAACGACAGCCGCGGCTCGAGTGATTGGCGCAGATGATCGGCCTGTTGGGCGACCTCGGCGCGCTCCACTCCGAGCAGATCCTGCCGCGCGCCCAGTAACTGGCGGCGACCGTCCGACTCGACGGTCATGTCGGTGGCTTGGAAGAAGTACTCGGCGATCTTGCGGTTCTGGGCGTCCAAACGCTCTTGTCGGACGTTGAACACGCGCAGATAGGCGACGCCGAGACCAGTGTGCTCCAAGGTTCGACTCAGGTGGTTCATCAAGGCCTGCTCGAGATCGCGCTTCATCGAGAACGACTCGCGGAAGCCCTGCACGCCGTGCGGCCGAATGGCCTCGCCCAGGCCATTGGCGACCTCGGGTGCGAGGAACAACATCAGGTCCACGCGCCGCAGGACATCGGCGCCCTTGGCCACGTTGGTGAACAGCTTGGATGCGTCCTCGACGCGCAAGCGCAGCTCGCACTGGGCATGGATCTCGACATTCTCCTTGGTCAAGGCCTTGACCTCGCCGAAGCCAAGGGAGAATTCGGAGCTGTCGTAGACGACGGCGGTGGCTTCGTAGCGCGCGCGCAGATCGATGCCGCGCTTGATCATGCCGCCCAGATCGTGGCGCCCCGGCTCGAGCACGCACGCGAAGCGACCATCCAGCAGGAACAAGGCTTCCGTGCCGAACTCGACCACCAACCCGCGACGGAACCAACCTTCGCAATCGCGCACCTCGACCCGCGCCATCAGGTCGTCCTTGGTGCGCGCCCAGACAGTCTCGCCGCGCAGCGCGGGCTTTTCGGCGTCGGCGAACGGTCGTCCGCATGTCGCGCAGTAACGCGCATCGCCCGGACTGCGCGCCACGCAGCTCGTGTCGGCGCACTTGCGCGTGCCGCTGGCACTGCCCAAGCCGCAATGCGCGCAGAAGTTGCTGCCCTTGGCCACAGGCTTCCGGCAGCTCGGGCAGGCGTCCTTCTCGAGCGGCGGCGGCGCGACGATCCCATCCTCCTTGAGCTTGCCGGCGCCACGCACGGCACCGCAGCTGGTGCAGCGCTTGCTCCAACGCCAGATGGACTCACGACAGGATTCGCAGTTGACGGTGAAGGGCCACATGATGGTTGTTCCTCGATTGGGTACGACTCAGGTGTTCGACTTGGCGTGGATGACGCGTCGGAATTCATTGACGGCCGCGTCGATCTCGTCCACCGCGACTTGCATGGCTACCTCGTCCGCGTGCGATGGATATTCCGCCACGCGCTTGGCGATGCGCGACAACAGTTCGTCCGACGCATGGTCCGAATCGGCCAGCCGTCGTTGCTGTTGCGTACTGGCCTTGACCAGAGCCTGGCGGGCCTGATCCAACTGGTCGACCACGGTGCTCAACTGGCGGGCAATGACGGGGCGCCCTCCCACGACCGCCTGCTCCCGCAAGCGCCGCAGGTCGCCGATGATCTGCTGGGCACGCGCGGAGACTCGTCTTCCTTCCTCGGTTGACTCCTTGGCGAATTGCTCTTCCCTTGCGCGCTCGACATAGGGCACGACCTTGCCGCGCGTGAACAGCGCCAATGCCAGCCAGGCCGCCAGCAGCATGAAGCCGGCGACGCGCCATGGATGTTCCTGCATCCATCCTTGGAAGCTCGGCTCGGGACCTGCGCTGCCTTCTGCGTCCACGGCGAACAGCAATTCGCCGTCC
>JBEBCR010000076.1:0-10613 GCA_041157565.1 Planctomycetota bacterium
AGGCGATGCGCCGCGTCGTGGGCGACGCGATGGACGTGGTCGGCGGCGCCGGCATCTGCCGGGGCCCGCGGAACCTCCTGTCGTCCGCCTGGCAGGCGGTGCCCATCGGCATCACGGTCGAGGGCGCGAACATCCTGACGCGCACGATGATCGTCTTCGGCCAAGGCGCGATCCGCTGCCATCCGCACGCCTTGGCGCAGATGCGCGCGGCAGCCGAAGGACGCGTGGCCGATCTCGAGGAGGCGTTCTTCGCGCACGTGGGCCATGTCGCCTGCACCGCGACGCGCGCCTCGATCTTGTCGTTGACCGGCTCGGCGTTGGCCGGCGCGCCCGCGGCTGGCCAAGTCGGCGCGGTGCTGCGGCGGCTGGAACGCCTGTCGGCCTGCTTCGCCTTCGTGTCGGAACTGGCCATGGGCACCTTGGGCGGCAGCCTCAAGCGCAAGGAGAACTTGACGGGCCGCCTCGCCGACGCGCTGGCGTGGAGCTACATCGCGGCCGCGTGCTGCAACCGGCACCACGCGGCGGGCCAACCCGCGCGCGACGCGGCGTTGTTCGGCTGGGCGACCGAGGAGGCGCTGCACCAGGTCGAGAAGGCCTTGCGCGAGGCCTTGGACGAACTGCCCAACCGCCCCGCGGCCTGGCTCGGGACCGCGGTGTGCTTCCCCTTCGGCGCGCGGCGCCGCGGGCCTTCCGACAAGCTCCAGTCCGCGGCGGCGCGCAGCGTGCTCGACGGCGGCGTGGCGCGCGAGGTGCACTCGTCCCTGGTGCACGTGCCGACCGGCGCAGGGCCGGGGCTTGCGACGTTGGAGGCGGCGCTCTCGGCGCGCCTCGCCGCCGCCAACGCGCGCAGCAAGCTCAAGGACGCGGTGCGAGCGAGGAAGCTCGCCAAGGGACGCGACGAGTCGCTCGTGGCGCAAGGCCTGGCGCAGGGCGTGATCGACCAGCGCGACGCGGCGCTGGTGCTGGAGGCGGCGCGCCTCTCCGACCTCGCCATCGAGGTCGACGACCACGACCCCGCCGAGTACCTGAAGGCGCGCGGCTGATTCCCTGCGCGCGCGGCGCGACGTCGACGAGCTACTCCTCGTCGACGTCGTCGTCCGCCGGGAGCTCGCGCGCGAGCTGCTGCAGGAACAGGCCCACGTCGGTGACGATGCCCACCGTCTGGGCCGAGCCGCGGTCGGAGAGCTTGGTCACCACCGCCGGGTTGATGTCGATGCACACGACCTTGGTCCACGAGGGCAGCATGTTGCCGACGCCGATGGCGTGCAGCATCGACGACAGCATGACCACCACGCCGGCGCCCTCGAGCTCGCGCGCGTAGGCGTCCTGGGCCTCGACGAGGTCCATCAGCGTGTCGGGCAGCGGTCCATCGTCGCGGATCGAACCAGCCAGCACGAAGGGCACGCCATGCGCGATGCAGGCGTGCATGACGCCGCCCTTGAGCATGCCCGACTCCACCGCGGCGCGCAGCGATCCGGCGTGGCGGATCGAGTTGATGGCCCGCATGTGGTGCTTGTGGCCCTCCTCGACGGGGGCGCCGGTGCGCGCCGACACGCCGAGCGAGGTGCCGTGGAACTGCACCTCGACGTCGTGGACGGCCAGCGCGTTGCCCGACAGCAGCGCGTCGACCCAGCCGCGGCGCACGAGCTCGATGAACGCCTCGGAGGCGCCCGTGTGGACCACCACCGGACCGGCGACGAACACGACGCGGCCGCCGCGCGCGCGCTCCTCGCGCATCATCTCGGCCACGCGCGCCACGGCGACCTCGATGCGGCGCTCGGAGCTGATGTCGTTCGCCATGAAGGCGAAGCCGTGCCTGTCGCGCGTCGTCGGCTCGGGCAGCACGCGCACGCCGTCGTGCCCGACGAGCACCTGCTCTCCGGCGCGCAGGTCGCGCAGCTTGCGGCAGGCGGCGCGCCCGTCCGCCACCACGATGGCGGCGTCCATGCGCTGGCGCCCGACCTCGATCCAGCGGCCCGCGAGGCGCACTTGCGTGCGGTGGTTGGTGGTCGAGTAGAAGTCCAGCGGCGCGCAGCCGTCCTTGGCGCAGGCTTCCAGGCGCGCGTCGCGCTCCGACACCATGCGGCAGCCCAGCGGCACGAGCTGCGCGACGAGCTCGCCGAGCACGCGCTCGTCGGGCGCGGACACGACGAGGCGCGCGCGCGAAGGCTCGTCGTTCGTGCGACCGATGTGGAACTCCTCCACCTCGTAGGACCCGCCGCGCTCGACGATCTTGTCGAAGATGCGCGCCAAGAGCTGCGAATCGATCAGGTGGCCCTCGGCCTCCAGCGTCTCCTGCGCTCGCCGGGGCGCGGTCACGTGATCAACCCGAGGAGGCCGCCGAGGAACCCGCCGAAGATGCCGCCGAGGCCGCAGGGCAGCGCCCAGGATGGACGCGCACGCTCGGCCAGCCGTTCGTTCGCCTGCTGCAGGCCGAAAAGGCCGGCGAGGCCGAAGAAGGCGGCCATGAAGGCGATGGCCAAGGCCAGCGCCGCCAGCGGCGTCTCGCCTCCTTCGGGATCGAGCCAACCGACCGCGAACGACAGGGCCGCGACCACCGGCGCGATCCGCAGCGAGCGCAGGGACCACGTGCGCACCCACAGGGCTTCGCGCCGCTTCTCCGCCTCGGCCTGGGCCGGGCCGTCGGTCGGGACTTCCAGCTTGGACATGGAAGGAGTTTCGCCCACGCCCCCTCCGCGGCTCAAGCAGGAGCCCGGCGCGGATCGCGACCGGAAGACTGTTCCGATCGGGCTGCGGGAAGGCCGCGCGGGCCGCGTTCGGGGCGTGCGGGAGGGCGTTCGTCGCGGCTGGGTGCCTCGTCGCGAGCCTCCGGCCGCGCCGCACCACGAACCGCACGACGACCAAGGACCACATGTTCGACCGCCTTCCGCTCCTCGCCCTGCTCGCCCTCCCGACCGTCGCCTGCCAGTCCAGCGCTCGCCTGAGCCTCGACTCCTCGCCCGCCTTCGACGTCAAGATCGTCGAGCGCGAGGGCAGCCGCATCGTGGACCTGGAGGTCGTGCGCCGTCCGGACTGCAGCGAAGTCATCGCCATGATCAACGGCCGCTTCCTCGACGCGCCCGAGCGGCGCACGGTGCAGGTGCTCTCCGACGCCGAAGACGGCACCATGCTGTCCGAGGCTCGCACCGTCGCCACGCTGGCCTGGGACGCCTTGCCGCGCAGCGGCATGGACCGCGCGCAGGTCGCGCTGCAGATCCCCGAGGATCCGCGCATCGCCACGGTCGAGGTGCGCCTGCTGACCGAATGGCAGTGACCTCCGCGTCGCCGACCACGCCATGGGTCGGATCGGCTTCCACGGAGGAGTCCGCGCGTCCGGACTTCCGGAGCGCGCCTGCCCGCCGCAGGCGCGCTCCGGCTGCCTTCCCGGGCACGTGGCTCGATGATCGCGCTGGCTGAGG
Organism: Planctomycetota bacterium; assembly: GCA_041157565.1. GTDB lineage: Bacteria > Planctomycetota > UBA1135 > UBA1135 > SXXH01. Next base: position 3,420 of record JBEBCR010000076.1, read on the forward strand.
AGCCTGCGCCACGTCGAGCGGCCCTCGCGCGGCGCTCGTCCGCGTCGCGTGACGACCTCGCGCGGGCGGCGGTCCGGCGTCGACCAAGGTGCGGATCGCGTCCCCAGGCGCGCAACGAACGAAGAGAACCTCGCGTCGCGCGAGGTTCTCGTCCGTCGTCTCCGAAGGTCCTCCTCCCGAGGATCAGCCTGCGGCGCGACTTCAGCCCTGCGCCACCAGGCGGCGCAGCACGAACTGCAGGATGCCGCCATGGCGGTAGTACTGCGTCTCGTTGGCGGTGTCGATGCGCAGGATCGTCGGGAAGCGCTTGACGCCGCCGTCCTTCTTCCTGGCCTCGACTTCGATGCGCAGGCCGGGCTTGAAGTTGGACAGCGCCTGCGCGATGCCCTTGACGCTGATCTCCTCGCTGCCGTCGAGCCCCAGCGACGCGGCCGACGCGCCATCGGCGAACTGCAGCGGCAGCACGCCCATGCCGACCAGGTTCGAGCGGTGGATGCGCTCGAAGCTCTCGGCGATGACGCAGCGCACGCCTTGCAGCGCCGGGCCCTTGGCGGCCCAGTCGCGCGAGCTGCCGGTGCCGTACTCCTTGCCCGCCAAGACGATCGACGGGATCCCGGCCTTCAAGTACGCCATGGCCGCGTCGTAGATCGACATGGTCTCGCCGGTCGTCATCAGGATCGTGTCGCCGCCTTCCTTGCCGCCGAGCATCAGGTTCTTGATGCGTGTGTTGGCGAAGGTGCCGCGCACCATCACCTCGTGGTTGCCGCGGCGCGCGCCGTAGGAGTTGAAGTCCTCCGGCTTGACGCCCAGCGATTGGAGGTACTTGCCGGCCGGGCTGGAGGCCTTGATGTTGCCGGCGGGCGAGATGTGGTCGGTGGTGATCGAGTCGCCGAACAAGGCCAGCACGCGCGCGCCGACGATGTCGCCCACCGCCTTCGGCTCCTTGGGCATGTCGACGAAGTACGGCGGGTGCTTCACGTAGGTGGACTTGTCGTCCCACGCGTAGGTCGCGCCTTGCGGCACCTTCAACGACCTCCAGCGCTCGTCGCCGGCGTACACGTCGCTGTAGGTGCGCGCGTACATGTCGCGGTCGATCGCCTTCGCCATCGCGTCGGCCACTTCGCGCGACGTCGGCCAGACGTCCCTCAGGAAGACCGGCTGGCCGTCCTTGCCGACGCCCAGCGGTTCCGTGGTGATGTCCTTGTCGACGCTGCCGGCGATGGCGTAGGCCACGCACAGGGGCGGCGACGCGAGGTAGTTCGCGCGCACCTGCGCGTGCACGCGGCCCTCGAAGTTGCGGTTGCCCGACAGCACGGCGGCGGCCACGATGCCCGACTCGTCGATGGCGGTGGAGACCGTCTTCGGCAAGGGGCCGCTGTTGCCGATGCACGTCGTGCAGCCGTACCCGACGAGGTGGAAGCCCAGCGCGTCGAGGTGCGGCGTCAGCCCGGCCTTCTTGAGGTACTCGGTGACGACCTTGGAGCCCGGCGCGAGGCTCGTCTTGACGTGCGGCGCGCGAGAGAGGCCCTTCTCGACGGCCTTCTTCGCCACGAGGCCCGCCGCGATGAGCACGGACGGATTCGAGGTGTTCGTGCACGAAGTGATGGCCGAGATGACGACCGAACCGTGCTCGAGCACGGTCTCGTGGCCGTCGACGGCGATCGTCGCGTGCGGCTCGGGGTGCGGCGCCGGGGCGCCGGCCGCCGGCTTGGGACGCAGCGAGTCGAGCGCGGCCTCGAAGCCGCTCTTCACCGCCGACAACGCCACGCGATCCTGCGGGCGCTTGGGTCCGGCGAGCGCCGGTTCGATGGTCGACAGGTCGAGCGTCAAGAGGTCGGTGTACAGCGGCTCGGGCGTGGACGCGTCGTGCCACAGGCCCTGCTCCTTCATGTACGCCTCGACCAGGGCGCAACGCTCCTCGCTGCGGCCCGACAGGCGCATGTACTCGATCGTCAGCTTGTCGACCGGGAAGATGCCGCAGGTCGCGCCGTACTCGGGCGCCATGTTGGCGATCGTGGCGCGGTCGGCCAGCGGCAGGTCCGACAGGCCCGGGCCGCAGAACTCGACGAACTTGCCCACCACGCCGTGCTTGCGCAGCATCTCGGTCGCGCGCAGCACGAGGTCGGTCGCCGTGGCGCCTTCCTTGAGCTTGCCGACGAGGCGCACGCCCACCACCTGCGGGATGAGCATCGACACCGGCTGGCCCAGCATCGCCGCCTCGGCCTCGATGCCGCCGACACCCCAGCCGAGCACGCCGAGGCCGTTGATCATCGTCGTGTGCGAGTCGGTGCCCACCACGGTGTCGGGGTAGGCCCACTCCGCGCCGCCGACCTCGCGATCCATCACGACGCGCGCCAGGAACTCGAGGTTCACCTGGTGCACGATGCCCGTGTCCGGCGGCACCGCCTTGAAGTCCTGGAACGCCGTCGCGCCCCAGCGCAGGAACGCGTAGCGCTCGCCGTTGCGCTCGAACTCGATCTCGGCGTTCTTCGCGAACGCGTCGGGGGTGCCGAAGTGGTCGACCTGCACCGAGTGGTCGATGACCAGCTCGACCGGCGACAGCGGGTTGATCTTCTTCGGGTCGCCGCCGCGCGCCTGCATCGCGTCGCGCATCGCGGCGAGGTCGACCACGCAGGGCACGCCGGTGAAGTCCTGCAGCAGCGTGCGCGCCGGCGTGAACTGGATCTCCTTCTCGGGCGTCGCCTGCGCGTCCCACTCGCACAGCGCCTCGATGTCGGCCTTGTGCACCGCCACGCCGTCCTCGGTGCGCAGCAGGTTCTCGAGCAGGATGCGGTGCGACCAGGGCAGCCAGGCGACCTTGGGGAACTTGGCTTGCAGCGCCTTGAGGCGCGCGATGGCGTAGGTGCGGCCGCCGACGGTCAGCGTGCCGCGCGTCTGGAAGGAGTCGATCATGGAGTTCGTGGCCCGGTTCGGCCGGGTTCCGGGCCGAGTTCGGGCGCGAACAGTCTAGGAGGGAGCCGCGCCGCGCGGAAGCGGCGCGCGCCGCCGACCGCCCGAACCCGCGCGAAACGCCCAAGGCGGGGCCGCGCGGCGCGTCCAAAGGAACTGACACGCCGCCGTGGTCGGCCGGGCGCGCGTCAGGGCGCCGCCGCGGCGTCGACCACCCAGGTGGTGCGGCCCTCGAGCGAGCGAGCGAAGGCGGCCGGCGGCGCGTCGGCCCCGGGGTCGGGGGCGGTGGCGGCGCGCACCATCGGCCGCTTGTCGGCACCCGTGGCGAGGAACAGCACGGCGCGCGAGGCGTGCACGAGCGGATAGGCGAAGGTCAGGCGCGTGGTCGACAGGCTCGGCACGTGGTTGGCGACGACGAGGCGGCGCTCCTCGGCCAAGGCGCTCGTGCCGGGGAACAGCGACAACGCGTGGCCGTCGGCGCCCATGCCCGCGCACACGAGGTCGAAGCGCACCGGCGCGGGGCCGGCCACGCGCAGCAGCTCGGCCTCCGCCATGGCGGCGGCGAGCTGCGGCTCCAGCTCGCCGCGCAGGCGATGGACGTTGGCCGCGGGGATCGGGACCTTGGACAGGAGCGCGCGCCACGCGGCGCCGTGGTTGCTGTCGGGGTGGTCGGGCGGCACGCAGCGCTCGTCGCCGAACCACGCCTCGACGCGGCTCCAGTCGAGCGGCGCGTCCACGAGCAGCTCGTGCATGCGGCGCGGCGTGGAGCCGCCCGCCAGCGCCACCAGCGCGCGTCCGCGCGTCGAGAGCGCCAGCTCCACCGCGGCGACGAAGCGCGCGCGCCCCTCGAGCGCCACCGCCTCCGCGTCGGGGCGGACGACGACCTCGGGCGCGCTCACGACTCGATCGCCCGCCACTTGCGGCCCTCGCGGGCCAGCAGGTCGTCGGCCTCGCGCGGGCCCCAGGTGCCGGCGGCGTAGTTGGCGAAGGTGCGCGGCGGCAAGGCGCGCCACACCTCGAGCATCGGATTCACGATCTCCCAGCCGCTCTCGATCATGTCGGCGCGCTGGAACAGCGTCGTGTCGCCCTTGATGCAGTCGTAGAGGAGCGTCTCGTAGCCGGTCGACACCGTCGAGCCGAAGTGGTCCTTGTAGCGGAAGTCCATCGCCACGTTGCCCATGCGCACGCTGGGGCCCGGGACCTTGGCCCCGAAGCGCAGCGCGATGCCCTCGTCGGGCTGGACGCGGATGACGAGCACGTTGCGCGACAGGTGCTCGACCGGCGTGTTGCGGAACAACAGCAGCGGCGGGCGCTTGAACTGGATCGAGATCTCGCTGACGCGGCGCGGCATGCGCTTGCCGGTGCGCAGGTAGAACGGCACGTCGGCCCAGCGCCAGTTGTCCACCGACAGCTGCATGCCCACGTAGGTCTCGGTGGAGCTCTTCGGCGGCACCCGGTCCTCCTGGCGGTAGCCGGAGACCTTGCGTCCATCGACCTCGCCTTCGCCGTACTGGCCGCGCACCGCGTGGGTGAGCACGCGCTCCGGCGTCATCGGCGCGATGGCGCGCAGCACCTTGGCCTTCTCCTCGCGCACCGCCTCGGCCTCGAACGAGGTCGGCGGCTCCATCGCCACCAGCGACAGCAGCTGCAGGATGTGGTTGGGCACCATGTCGCGCAGCGCGCCCGCGGTGTCGTAGTAGCCGCCGCGGCCCTCGACGCCGATCGACTCGGCCACGGTGATCTGCACGTTGTCGATGTAGCGCCGGTTCCAGATCGGCTCGAACATGCAGTTGCCGAAGCGGAAGACGAGGATGTTCTGGACCGTCTCCTTGCCGAGGTAGTGGTCGATGCGGAAGATCTGGTCCTCGCGCAGCGTCTCGCGCAGCTCGCGGTTGAGCTGCCGCGCGGACTCGAGGTCGACGCCGAAGGGCTTCTCGACGATCACGCGCCGCCAGCCGCGCGCCGCCGGGCCGCGTTCGCCCGCGCGCTCGCCCTCGCGCACCAGGCGCGCCGCGCCCAGCTGCTTGACGATCGTGGCGAAGTACTCGGGGGCGGTCGAGAGGTAGAACAGCCGGTTGCCGCCCGTGCCGTGCGCCTTCTCGGCGTCGAGGAGCTCCTCCTCGAGCCGCGCGTACGCCGCGGGATCGTTGAAGTCCCCCGACACGTAGCGCACGCGCGACAGGACGCGCTCGACGACGTCGCGCGGCAGGTCGTGCGTCTTGTGCTTCTGGATGTCCTCCTCGACGCGCGCGCGGTACGCCGCGGTGTCGAGCGCGGTGCGCCCGACGCCGATGATGCAGAAGTTGGGCGACAGCAGCCGGTCGTGCAGCAGGTTGCACAGCGCCGGGATCAGCTTGCGCTTGGTCAGGTCCCCCGCCGCGCCGAAGATGACGATGGCGGCGGGCCCGACCGGCGCGGCGAAGGGGTTCACCAGCTGGTCCAGCGATTCGTCGAATTGCGCGTCGTCCATGGCGCCGGGCTCCTCAGGCCTTCTTGGGCTCGACGTGGCCGCCGAAGCCCTTGCGCATCGCCGACAGGACCTTCTCGGCGTAGGTGTGGTCCTGGCGCGAGCGGAAGCGCGCGTACAGCGCGGCCGTCAGCACCTCGGCCGGCACGGCCTGCTCGACGGCGGCCTGCACCGTCCAGCGGCCCTCGCCGGAGTCGTTGACGACGCCGCTGAACTCCGAGAGCCTGGGATCGCGCGCCAGCTCGATCGCCGTCAGGTCGAGCAGCCACGAGCCGATCACGCTGCCGCGCCGCCACAGCTCGGAGACCTTGTCGAGCTCGAAGTCGTAGCGCATGTCCGCCGGCAGCGAGTCCTTGTTGGCGCACTTGAGGATGTCGAAGCCCTCGGCGTAGGCCTGCATCACGCCGTACTCGATGCCGTTGTGGATCATCTTGACGAAGTGGCCCGCGCCGACGGGGCCGCAGTGCAGGAAGCCCTCCTCCGCCGTGCCGCCGACCGAGCCGGGCGTCGGGCCCGCGGCGCCCTTGCCGGGCGCGAGCGTGCGGAACACGGGCTCGAGGCGCTGCACGGCCTCCTTGGGGCCGCCGATCATCAGGCAGTAGCCGCGCTCGAGGCCCCACACGCCGCCGGAGGTGCCGCAGTCGACGTAGTGCACGCCCTTGGGCAGCAGCGCCTTCGCGCGGCGCACGTCGTCCTTGTAGTACGTGTTGCCGCCGTCGATCACCGTGTCGCCGGAGGACATCAGCTCGCCGAGCTTCGCCACCATCGCGTCGGTCACCTCGCCCGCGGGCAGCATGACCCACGCGGCGCGCGGACGCTCGAGCCTCTGCACGAGCTCCTCGATCGTGCGCACCGCGACCGCCCCGTGGGGCGCGAGCTCCTCGGCCTTGGCGTGGTCGCGGTTCCACACGACCACCTCGTGCCCGTCGCGCAGCAGGCGGCGCGCCATGTTGGCGCCCATGCGCCCCAGTCCGATCATCGCAATCTGCATCTCGTCGTTCCTTTGCTGGCCGGCGGCCTCCCGCCGGCGTGGTTCGTCGCGCGCCGCGACGGCGCGCGTGGTCCTCGGCCCGGGCTCAGCCCTTCTTCGCCTTGGCGGGCTTCTCGTCCAGCGCCGCCTCGAGCGCGGCGCGCAGGCGCGCCACGGACCGGGCGGTGTCGTCGGGAAGGTGCACGCGCAGCGCGCGCCGTCCGCGCGCCTGCAGCACGGCGAGGTCGCCGCGCGCCTGCGCGTCCTGCACCACGCCGAAGCTCGCCGGGCGCCCCGGCACTTCGAGGTCGCGCGTCTTGGCGCAGGTCACCTGCAGGAACACGCCGCTGTTCGGACCGCCCTTGTACGCCTGGCCGGTCGAGTGCAGGAAGCGCGGTCCGAAGCCGACGCAGGTGGCCGCGCGCTTCTTGTCGCGCAGCAGGGTGCGCATGCGCTGGAACTCGGCCTCGCGCGTGCCGTCCATGTCGAGGTAGGCGAGCAGCGCGACGTAGTCGCCCGGCCCGGCGGTGGCGACGTGGGCGCGCAGCACGTCGACGAGCGTCGCGTCGGAGCCGGTGGACTCGAACAGGCGTCCGGCGTGCGCGCGGTCGGCGTGCAGCAGCACGCCATCCTCCTCGAAGAAGTGCTTCTCCGCGGGGAGCGAGCCCTTCTTCTCGTACTCGTCGGTCAACGCGCGCGTCTCGACCTTCGACGCCTCGACGTCGGGCTGGTCGAACGGATGGATGCCGAGCACGGCGCCGGCGACGGCCGTCGCCATCTCCCAGCGGAAGAACTCGCCCGACAAGGAGGCGAGGTCGGGCACGTCCAGACGCGCCACCGCGTGGCC
>JBEBCR010000077.1:0-3029 GCA_041157565.1 Planctomycetota bacterium
CCACACGCGACGCACGACTCCGGCGCGGTTCCAAGCCGCGTCGCGCCGCAAGTCGAAGAGCGCCACCAGCTCGCCCTCCACCAGTCCAAAGGCGCCCGCGACGCGGCCCGCCGCCCCGCCGTCCTCCGCGCTGCGCCAACCCATCCACGGTTCCTCCGTGGGGCTCGTGCCCGGCAGCGGCAGCACGCGCACGCTGCGCAGCGTGCGTGGATCGACGTCGACGAGCGGCGAACGCCCTTCGCCGCGCCACACCAGCGGTTCGCCGCGCGGCGGCGCAGGCAGGAGCGCGCGTCCCTCGCCGTCGAGGCGCACGACGCGGGCGCCGTCGCGCGCCAGCTCGGCGGCCAGCGGGCTGCGTTCGAGCCATGGCAGGCAGCGCTCGTCGACGAGGCGCACGCGCGCGGAGAGGCCGCGCGCGCGCTCGGCGAAGTCGTCCCGCCACAGGGCGAAGCCGTGCGCCTCGCGCGGCGGCGCGAAGCACAAGAGCTCCGACGCGCCGCGCGCCTCCTCCGCGAGTCGCCGCTCGAGCGCGTCGGCGGCGCGCGCGGCGTGGGCCATCTGCGTGGACGCGTCGCGGGCGAGCAGGCCGAGGCACGCGCCGCCGACCAGCGGTAGCAGCGTGCGCCGCAAGCCGCCGATCGCCGTGGTGGCGATGGAGAGCGCCAAGGCGGCGGCCGCGGCCGCGGGCGCGAGCACCTCGACTCCGTCGAGCGCGCCCGGCCGAGGCGGACCTTGATTGAAGGGCAGCGTGGCGACGACGGCGACCAAGGCCGCCAGCGCCAAGCGCCCCCACAGGCGCGGCGCGGAACGCGCCGCGCGCAGCAGCGGCTCCAGCGCCGCCAGCCAGACCAGCGCGGCCAGGACGGCCTTGGCGGCCGAAGCTCCGGCGAGCACCGGGAACAACGCCTGGCCGGCGGCCGCGAACCACGCCACCACGTCGGCGTCGACGACCTCGCGCGCCCCTCGCGCCGGCACGAGGACGCTCGCGGCCTTCTCGCCGACGTAGACGGCGAGAAGCGCCGCGGCGACGACGAGCGCGGTGGCGCTCCAGCGGCGCGCGAGCGTGCGCGGGCGCGGACCGGCGCCGTACTCGAGCAGCCCCGCCAAGAGCGGCGCGGCGCGCGCGGCCGGCGAGATGGCCGCGGCCACGACCACGCAAGCCGCCGCGAAGGCCAGGCGACCACGCGTGCGCGCTTGGCGCGCCAGGAGGAGTTGCCCGAGCGCCAGCGCGCACAGCGTCATGGAGAACAGCAGGTCGTGCCCGGCCGGACGCGCCGCGGCGGCCACGACGAAGGGGTGCACCGCGATGTAGATCGTGGCCGCGTCGCCGGCGGATTGGGCGACCTCCTCGCTGGCGAAGGGCCGCAGGATGCGCCGCGCCACGCTGGCGCAGGCGAGGGCCAGCGCCAGGACGAGCACGACGCCTGCCAAGCGCACGAGCACCAGGTGCAGCGCGGGGCCGATGCCCAGCTCGAGCCATCCCATGTGCAGCAACGAGCCGCCCGAAGGGTCGAGTCGATCGCCCGGCAAGAGGCCGCTCGTCAAGAGCGGCGACTGCGTCAACGCCAAGCTGGCGAAGAGCGCCAGCCAGACGAGCGATGCGCGCCAGCGAACTTGCATGCGCGCAAGATACTGGGGCGCGGGCGCGCACCCAACTGCGCCGGGCCGACAGCGCGCCGGCGGCCTTGGCGGCCGTCGACGAACCGCCGGCAGGCGGGCGCCCCGGCCGGAGGCCCCGGATCAGGCGATCCCGAGGCGGATCGCCATCCGGACGAGGTCGGCGAGGTTGGCGGCCCCCATCTGCCGCAACACGGTGGCGCGGTGCTTCTTCACCGTGCGCTCGGCGATGCGCAGTTCCTGCGCCACCTGCTTGTTCAAGGTGCCGGCGACCATCGACAGCAGCGTGGTGCGTTCGATCTCGCGCAAGCCAGCATGCCGGCGACGCAGGTCGGCGAGCTGGAGGCGGTCGCGGACGGCGGCGAGGCGCAGGTGCGATTCGAGGGAGAAGGCAGCTCCGATGCGCGTGCGCGCCGAGCGCTCTACGATCTCGTCGGGGCCATCGCCCGTGGCCGGATCGGGCAGGGCGAGCTCGACCGCCTCGCAGGCGCCATTGCGCAGCGCCTGAACGCTCATGGGCACGGAACCCGGGGCGACCACGGCGACGTGCGGCAAACGGTAGCGGTCACGCGCGAGCCACTCGGCCACCTCGAGGGCGCCGGCGCCGGCTTGGCGCCAGTCGAGCACGAGCAGGTGGTCGTCGTGGGGATCCAACGCGCGCGCCAGATGCGCCGGTCCCTTGCCGACGACGAGCGGCAGCGCGAGCTCGGCGGCGAGCGCGTCCAGGATGCGCGCCAAGCGCGCGTCCTCCGTGGCGGCGACCAGCACCGCCATGCTCGGGGACGCTTGGGGCTCGCTCGTCGCGGGGGCGGACTTCTGGGTCATGCGAAACGGCAAGAACGAACGAAGGCGTCGAATCGCACGAGAATTCGAGCGAGCACCGCCCCGCCCCGGCCCGCCCTGCCCCGCGGCCGGCCGGCGGGCAGGTGGCGCGGCGCGCCGCAAGACCCTGCCTGACACGGGTTTCCGAAAGTCAGGCGACCGCCTGCGCGCGCTTGCCGCGGGCGCTATCCTCGCCGCGCATGGAAGCCACCCGCGACGAGGCGACCGGCGGCCACGAGGCGCCCGGAAGGTTGCCTGCGTGGGTCGCCTTCACGGTCGTGGCTCTCTACTTGGCGCACGCGGCGAGTTGGTGGTTCGTGTGCGACGACGCCTACATCAGCTTCCGCTACGCGCGCAACCTGGTCGAAGGCCTCGGGCTCGCCTACAACCCGGGCGAGTCGCCGCCGGTCGAAGGCTACACGAACCTGCTGTGGGTCCTCTGGAGCGCGCTGTGGCAAGCCCTCGGACTCGATCCGGAGCGGCCGGCGCTCCTCACCTCGCTCGCCGCGGGCGCGTGGCTGTGCTTCGCCTCGACGCGCCTCGCCGCGCGACGGCTGGGCTTGTCGCCATGGCAGGCGCTGGCGAGCGGC
>JBEBCR010000078.1:0-9580 GCA_041157565.1 Planctomycetota bacterium
TCAGCCGCGCCTCGTCGCGCTCCAGCCCGCCTTGCAGCGCGAGCAGGTCGTCGACGCGGATGTACTCCCAGTAGTTGGCCGGACGCGGCTTGGACATGCGCGCGAGTGTAGTGATTCGCGCGCGCCGAAGGCACCATGGGGGCGCCATGCCGACCGTCCTCGCCATCCTCCTCGCCGGTTGGATCCAAGGCCCCGCTCCCGCGGCGACGAACCCGAACGCGAAGATCGCGTTCGCGTCCTGCGCCAGCGAGAAGGCGCGTCCCGCGCTCGACAGCTTCGTCGCGGCGACCGCCTGGAAGCCCGACGCGGCGGTCCTCCTGGGCGACACGCCCTACATCGACTCGACCGATCCGGCCAAGCTCGCGGAGCGGCACCGCGCGTTCCGCGAGCATCCCGCCATCGCCGCGCTGCGCGCGCAGTGCACCGTGTACGCCACCTGGGACGACCACGACTTCGGCTCCAACGACACGGACGGCAACCTCCCCGGCAAGCAGGCTTCGCGCGACGCCTTCGTGGCCGCGCACCCCGAGCAGGCTTGCGGGACCGATGGCGAAGGCGTGTGGACGAGCTTCCGCCGCGGCGACGTCGAAGTGTGGCTGCTCGATGCGCGCTGGAACGCCAACACGGGCGTCGACGCGCTGGGCCGGCCGATCCTGCTCGGCGAAGCGCAGTGGCGCTGGCTGGAGGAAGGACTCAAGGCGAGCACGGCGACCTTCAAGGTCCTGTGCTCGGGCATGGGTTGGAACGACGGCGCGCCAGCGCGCAAGAAGGACCACTGGGGCTCGTGGCCGCACGAGCGCCAGCGGCTCTGGCGCTTCCTCGGCGCGCACGGGATCGGCGGCGTGGTGCTCGTGTCGGGCGACATCCACCGCTCGCGCATGGTGCGCCACGCCTCGCGCGAGGTCGCCGGCTACGAGCTGACCGAGCTCGTCACCTCGCCCGCGGCGCAGACCGTGCTGCCGTCGCTGGACCAGCCGCACCCGGGCCTCGTGTACGACCGCGGCCACGACCAGACATGGATGAGCTTCGAGACGCGCGGCGTCGGCGAGGAAGCGCTGCTTGTGGCCGACTTCCGCGACGAGGCTGGCGTGTCGTACTTCCAGACGCGCCTGTGGGCCAAACACCTGCGAGGAGAGCCGCGCATGCAGACGGGCTTCGTGTACCACGAGTCGAAGTTCGGCGACGCAACGTGGAAATGGGCCGCGCACGTGCCGCGCGACTGGCGCCCCGGCGGTCCGGCGCTCTTGTTCCTGCACGGACGCGGCGAGTGCGGCGTCGACGGCCAGCTGCAGCTCGCCGTCGGCTTGCCGCCCGCGCTGCTGCGCGCCCCGGCCGAGTGGCCGTTCCTCGTCGTGTGCCCGCAGAAGCCCTCTCCCGACGAGGACTGGGAGCACTACGAGCGCGAGGTGCTCGGCATCCTCGACGCGGCGCTGGATCGGCATGGCGCGGATCCGCTGCGCGTCGCCGTCACCGGCTTGTCGCAAGGCGGCCACGGCGCGTGGGAGCTGGCCCGACGCCATCCCGCGCGCTTCCGCGCGGTCGTGCCGCTGTGCGGCTATCCGGCGGCGCCCGCGCGCGGTTGGCGCGACTTCGACGCGCGCCGCGACTTCGGGCTCGAGCACCAGTCGCCCGCCGCCGGCCCCATCGCCGACGCGCTGCGCGGCGTGCCGGTGTGGGCCGTGCACGGCGAAGCCGACGCCGCGGTGCCGGCCTCGCTGACGACGGTGGTCGTCGAGGCGCTGTCCGCGCGAGGAGCCGCGCCGCGCCTGACGCTGTACCAAGGCGTCGGGCACGATTGCTGGACGCGCGCCTACGCGGATCCCGAACTGGCGCGCTTCCTGCGCGAGAGCTGCGCCCCGCGCTGAGGACGGTCGAGTCAGCCGCGCGCGGCGGCGAACGCGCGCGCGGCCCAGGCAAGCAGCAGCCAGCCGGCGATCAGCAGCACCCCGCCGATCGGCGTGATGGCTCCGAACCAGCGCGGCGCGCCGAGCGCCATGGCGTAGAGCGTGCCGCTGAAGACGAGCGTGCCGGCGAACAGGCACCACGCCGCGGCGCGCGCGGCGCGCGACGTCGGCAGGAAGCCGAGGACGAGCAGTCCCGGCACCGACCAGAAGTGGTAGTCGACCGCCGTGCCCCACCACTCAAGCTGCTTGGCGTCGAAGCGCTCCTTCAAGCCGTGCGCGCCGAACGCGCCCGCGACCACGGCCAGCGCGCCGAACGAGGCGCCGATGGCGATCCAATGGCGCAGGTTCACGGCGCTCCGTCCTGGCGCGGCGGCTCCAGCGCCAGCCACGCCTGCACCTCGGGTGCGCGCGTGGCGAGTCGCGCCTGTTCGAGCGCGCGCGCCCGTTCGCGCGCGAGTTCCTCCAGCCGCCGCGCCAACTTGCGCTCCGGCAAGCCATGCAGGCCGAGCGCCTCCCATTCGCGCTCCGGCACCAGCGCCTGCACGGAGCGGGCCAAGGGCGCCGGCAGCGTGCGCAGCAAGTCGTCGATGCGATCGTCCTCGTGCTCGCGCGCGCCATGCGCGCAGAGCGCCGTCGCCGCGACGCCGCAGGCGAAGCCGACGACGAGGAGCAGGGCCACCAGCCCGTAGCCCAGGCCGGCGGGAGGCAGTCCCAGCTCGTCGGCGGTGAACTGGCCGAGCTCCACCGCGCGCAACGGCTCGAGCGCCTCGAAGGGCAAGGCGGAGACGAGCGGCACCGGCACGCTCGCCACTTGCCAGCGGCCCTCGGATCCTTGGTGCAGGATCCACAGCTTGAACGCCAGCGCCGCCACCAGGGTCGCGAAGGCCGCGCCGCCGAAGCCCAGCCACGCGCGGGTCGCGTCGCGGCGCGCGAGCAGCACGAGCAGGAGCAGCAGTTCGACGAAGAGCCAGGCGCCGCCCGGCGCCAAGACCAGCGCCACCAGGAAGGCTTGCGCCGCGAACCAACCGACGCGCGCCACGGCGCCGATGGCGTCCTGCGGCAGGCCGAGCGGACTCTTGCCGCTGGCGAGGGTCGCCACCAGGGCGACCACCACGCCCGCCGCCAGCGCCGCGTGCCCGGTCCCCGCGAGGGCGAGATCGGGATCGATCCAAACGGCCCCGCACAGGCCGCACAGCCCGGCGAGCAGGCAGCCGAGCCCGATGGCGTCCTTGGCGCTCAACGACCGCACTCCCCGTCGAGGTCGGGCAGCATCCGACGCGCCGCCGCGTCGAGCGCCTGCAAGGCGCCCTCGCGCGCCACCAAGGCTTCGTGCGCCAAGGGCTGGCGCGCCGCGAGCGAAGCCGACAAGCGCGTGCGTCGTTCCGAGCGCGGCGCGAACCACGCCTCGAGCCGCGCCTGCGCCCGAGCGGCCACGGCGCGATCGGCGAAGGCCAGTGGCGCCTGCTCGCTCTCGCGCATCAGGCGCGCCCACGCCAGCACGGCCACGATGCTCGCCTCGGCCAGCATCGGCCGATCCGCGCCGAGCTCGGCGCGCATGCCGATCCACGATTCGTGCAACGTGGCGAGCTTCTCCGCGTCGACCCCGCGCGACGCGCCGAGGCCATCGGGCTCCCACTCCAGGCGGCGCGCGAGCGCGACGAGCAGGCTCAGCGCGCCCAGCGCCTCGGGATCCGTGCCGGTGGTCAACTGCGCCACCGCGAGCGAGACGGATTGGCCGTCCTCGCCATCCAGCCACGTCGACGCGCGCGGGCAATCGTCGGGCAGCTTGCCCCACGCCGCGAGGTAGGCCTCGGCGCGCGGCGGCGGCATCAAGGCCGCCAGCTCGCTCGCGCGCGCCTGCGCGGACGGCGACACCATCTGCAAGGGCTGCGGGAACTCGCGCGCCCCTTCGCCGGCCAGCTCGGGCGCGCTCCAGCGCGGAGCGGGCCACGAGCGCATCCAGACGGCGGCGGCGACGAGCGCCAAGCCGCCGCCCAGCGCCACCTTCGCCCAAGGACTCGTTCCGCGCGCCGCCTCCATGCGGGCCATGCTACGCGCTCGCCACGCCCATTCCAGCGCCGAGCCGCCCGCCTCAGCCCCCGCGCGGCGCGGCCTGCTTCACGTGGCGGTCGAGCCAGTCGAACATCTCCGCCAGCGTGTGCAGCACGGCCTCGCGCGAGCGATAGCCGTGCGATTCGTGCGGCAGCATGACGAGGCGCGCCTTGCCGCCGTTGCCCTGGATGGCCTGGTACATGCGCTCCGACTGGATCGGGAACGTGCCCATGTTGTCGTCGACCTCGCCGTGCACGAGCAGCAGCGGCTCGTCGATCTTCTCGGCGGCGAGGAAGGGCGACAGCTTGAGGTAGCTCTGCGGGGCCTCCCAGATCGTGCGCCGCTCGCTCTGGAAGCCGAACGGCGTGAGGGTGCGGTTGTACGCGCCGCTGCGCGCGATGCCGGCGCGGAACAGGTCGCAATGCGCCAGGAGGTTCGCCGTCATGAACGCGCCGTAGCTGTGGCCGCCCACCGCGACGCGCTCGCGGTCGGCGACGCCGAGGTCGACCGCGTGGTCGATGGCGGCCTGCGCCGCGGCCACGATCTGCTCGAGGAACGTGTCGTTCATCGTCTCGGGATCGCCCACGATCGGCATGGTGGCGTTGTCCAGCACCGCCCAGCCCTGCGTGGCGAGGAACAAGTGGCTGGCGCCGCGCACGCGCACGAAGCGGTTGGGGTTGGCCGAGACCTGGCCGGCGGTGGCGGCGTCGTTGTACTCGAGCGGGTAGGCCCACACGAACAGCGGCAGGCGCTCGCCCTCCTTGCGGTCGGGCGGAAGGTACAAGGTCGCCGACAAGTCGACGCCGTCGGCGCGCTTGTACTTGACGAGCCGTTGCGTGACGCCGCGCATCTCGGGGCAGGGATCGGGATGCCGCGACAAGGCGCGCAGCGATCCCGCCTGCAGGTGGCGCAACTGGTAGTTGGGCGGCGTGGTCGGCGACTCGCGCATGGTCACGATGCGCGGCTTGGCCTCGCCCTGGACGGGCAGCACCGACACCAAGGTCTCGTGCCAGCCCTCCTCGCAGCGCCACAAGCGCTCCGACAAGCCGAGCTGCGGCTGCACGCGGTCGAGGAACGGGAAGGACCCGTCCTTGGTCGCGCCCGCGCCCTGGCGGTAGTACCACGGGCCGTCCTGGCGCATGACGCGCGCGCCGCGGCCGTTGGTGGTCATGACGAACGAGCCCAGGTCGTTGTAGCGGTCGTTGGCGTTCCTGTCCTCGACGATGGTCATGCCCATGTCGGGCAGGGCCAGCAGCGTCGAGCGGCGCCAGCGCTTGTCGCGGTCGTACTCGCGGAACACGAGGTGGACGCCGTCGTCGGCCCAGACGAGCCCCTGCGCGCGCTCCTCTAGCGAGATGCGCGTGTCCGGCTTGGCGACGAACGGCGCCGGCTGGGACTTCCAATGGTCGCGCACCGCCGCGCCGCGCCGCGGATCGCCGCCGTCCTGCGCCTCGACCCACCACAGGATCGCGTCCGCGCTCGGCTGCCACTGGTGGTCGCGCGGGCCCTTGCGCACGCCCTCGGGCGGGATGTCGTCGCCCATCGGCACGTCGGCGGCCAGCGCCGCGAAGGAACCGTCGGCGCGCAGGACCTCGACGCGCTGCGGGAACAAGGACCACGGCAGCACGTAGCTGAAGGGCTTCGCCAGCCTGGTGGCGAGGATCCACTTGCCGTCGGGCGAGGGCTGAACCTCGGCCCACAGCGCCGGTTGTCCAAGCAACTTGACGGCGCCGTCGAGCTGGACCTCGGCCAGCTGGGCCGTGGCGTAGTGCTCGAAGAGCCGCTCGTCGCGCGGGCTCGACAACAGGTCCTGGTAGGTGCGCAGCGCCGTCTTCTTGCCGCTGCTCTCCTGCACGGACGGCCCGGCGGGCGCCTCGTCCACCTTGGGAGCGCCGCGCAGGCCTTCGGGCACCAGCTTCACGAGCAGCTTGTCGCCGCCGCTCCACCAGCCGAACGCCGAGCCGAGGCACGACTGCAGCGGCCCGGCGAGGCGCGAGATGCGCGCCGATTCGACATCGAGCAGCCACAGCTCGACGCGGTCGTCCAGCACCAGCGACACCGCGGCGCGGCGCGAGTCCGGCGACCACGCGATCGCGGCCACGGTCGCGCCCTCGGGCAGCTGGACGCGACGCGTCTCCTCCGATTCCAGCGCGCGCAGCGACAAGCCGGTGGTGCCGCCGACCTCCTGCGGCGCGTGGCGGCGCACGTCGATGCGCGCGCCCGCCAGTCCGATCCACGGCCGAGCCAATTCGGCGATCGCGGGCATCGACTGCTTCTCGAGCACGAGGATGGTCCGCCCGTCCGGAGCCACCTCGTACTGCGGAGTCGGAGCCGCGTCGAGCATGCGCACGACGGGAGCGGGCGGCTCCTTCCAGCCACCTGCGGCGGGAGCGGGAGCCTGGAGCGCGAGGGCGAGGGCGAGGATGGAGATCGGCATGTCGGCCGAATCCTACGCGCCCGCACGCCCTCGGGTCAGCAACCTTGCGCGACTTGAACGCTTCCTACACGTCGGCTCTCGCGAGCCCCCACGCTCGCCGCTTCACGGCGCGAGCGCGAACTGCAGGCCGTGCGACATGAGCGGTCCGGCCGGATCGCCGGGGAAGCGCTCGTACGCCTGCAACCAGACGCGCTGGCCCGCGACGAGCGGCAGCCCCGCGCCGGCCGGGATGGCGGCGCGCAGTTGGTTCCAATCCAGGGCGAAGGTCCCATCGCACTGGCCCGGCGTGCCGCTGGTCCAGAACAGCGGCGTCCGCTGCAAGCGCCCGGCGACGCACAAGGCGCCGCCCCCCACCCCGAACGGGATCCGCGCCGGCCCCGCGGCGCCGTGGATCAGCATGCAGGCGCGCGCGCCGCCGAAGTTCGCGCCTTGGATGACGAAGCCCGAGGTGGCGCTGGCGCTGGGCGTGCCGCTAGCCGACAAGGTCGGACGGCAGCCGTCGGAAGCCACGCCCGACTCGCAGTACGCCACGACCGGCGGCTCGCAGCCGAAGCGATCGCGCAGGAAGACGTCGTGCCCGCCATGCTCGTCGTCCGGCACGAGGCTGTCGAGCAGGCTGACGAAGGCGACATGGCGACCGTCGGCCGTGATCGCGCCGCTCGAGTTGTACCAACCGGGACTCTCCGCGTCGGGCCGCACGCTCAGCCATTCGTTGCGCTGCAGGACCATGTCGCGCACGAAGGTGTCGGGGATGCCGTCGTGGTCGGCGAGGTCGAGCCGCGCGGCGCTGGCCATGACGAGGAAGCGCCCGGTCTCCGACAGCTCCGGCGCCCACGAACCGCGGATCGCCTGCAGGCCGGAGTTGTCGACGCTGGCGCGGATCGTCGTGCCCAGCGCGAGGTCGCGCACGAAGACGTCCACGACTCCGTTCGTGTCGCCCGGCACGAGGTTCGTCGCCGAGCTCTGGAAGGCGAGGAAGCGCCCATCGCCCGAGAGCGAGGCGGCCGAGCTCGCGCCATCGGCCTGCGCGCCGTCGTGCGCCACGGACCCGCGCACCAGGACGCCGGTGGAAAGGTCGCGCACGAAGATGTCCGACTTGCCGTTGGTGTCGCCCGCGACGAGGTTCGAGGCCTCGCTGTCGAAGGCGATCCAGCGACCGTCGAAGCTGAGCGCTGGACGGCCGAGGCCGCTGCTGTTGTCCGGCGCCCCGCCGGCGACGGGGACGCTGGCGCAGCGTGTCGCGCCGGCGACGAGGTCGCGCACGAAGACGTGGATCACCTCGCCGGCCTGTCCCGGCGCGAGGCCCGGCGAGAAGCCGACGAAGGCCACGCGCGACCCGTCGCCGCTGATCGCGGGCTTGGCGCTCCACTGCGTGGCTTGCGCGCCTCCGTCGGCCAAGTTGACGCGCGCCGTCGTGCCCGCGGCGAGGTCGCGCACGAAGATGTCCGGCTGTCCGTTGGTGTCGCCGAAGACGATGTTCTCGGGAAATCCGGAGTAGACGACCAGTCGTCCGTCGGCGGACGCGCGCGGTTCGGAGCATCCGGTCGGGGCCGTGCCGTCGCGCGCGACGCTGACGAGGCTCGTGCGTCCCGTGGCCCGATCCCACGCGTACACGCGCGAGCCCATCGGCACGGGCTCGCGCAGGAGGTTCGTGGCCGCCGAGCTGTACACGACCACGCTCCCCCACGAGGCGATGTGCGCCGCCATGCCGCCGAGGTCCGCCTGCTCGCCGCGATTGGAGACGGGCACCTGGATGGTGCAGCCTTGGCGGGCGTGGACGGGCAGGGCGGGTACGGCGACGAGGAGCAGCAGGAACAGGCGACGCATGGCGTCCATGGTACGTCGGCGCGCTTGCCGGCGCCTGCGAAGGAATGCGCAGCCGCGCCGGACGTGGTGCGTAGCCCGCAGGGGCGGGCCCGCCGTCGATCACGGCAAGTGCGGAACCAGCAGGGCGCCCGCCGCCGACGCGATGTTGCAGGCGAGCGACACGAGGAACGCCTCGCCCCACGCGCAGCCCAGCAGGGCCCGCAGCGCGACGGCTTCGAAGGCGACCACTCCGACTTCGACCACGAGCCACGAGGCGGCCTCGAAGCCGATGCCGCCGATGCACAGGCACGCCACCGGATGCGAGCAGAGGCTGGCCGCGGACGCGGCGAGGAGCACTTGCGACCGTGGCCGGCGGCGCAGCAGGAGCAGGGCGATGGGCAGCTCGATGGCGAGCGTCGCCAGCAGCATGGCGAAGGGCCAGGTCATGGTCGGCGCCCGTGCGCGCGGCGCGCCCAGGCCCGGCGCGCGAAGAAGACCCCCAAGGCGAAGGTCGCCGCGTAGCCGCCGACCATCCATGGATCGTGGCGCCGATCGTGCGCGACGACCTCGAACCGCAACTCGTCGGCGGTGCAGCGCGTCACGCGCAGGGTCGTGTGGACGTGCTCGAGCGTCGACAGCGCCGGCAGGTTGTCGCCCATGGCCCGCAGGTAGCCGACGTCGACGCACGGCTCGGCGCAAGTCTCGCGGGAGTCGAGGTCTTCGGACGGATCCGCGCCCGGCGCGGCCAGGTGGATGCGGGTGCCGTACTTGACCGAGGACGAGAACGGTTCGCCGGGCGCGACCAGGCTCCACCGATGCGACGGGATGGCGGCGTGCACGGCCAGCTTGCGCCCCGCGAGCAAGTGCGAAGGCTCGACGGACATCGTGTACTTGAGGCGCTTCACGCCCGGCGTCGCGAGGTCGGCCACTACCGGCGACTGCGCCGAGGCGCCACCGAGCCATGCCACGGTGGCGACGAGGATCCACGCCGCCCGAGGCGTGGGACGCCTGCCGCCGGCGACGCCATTGCGGCCGGCGGTGGGACGCTCGATCTCGGCCCGCTCGCGCATGCCCGCGCAACCTAGCGTCGTTGGACGCGTTCCTCCACCAGGCGGAGCAGCTCGCGCTCCAGGCGCTCGATGGCCTGGTCGTGGTCGTCGGGCCCGGGGGTCGCGCCCGACACCTTGAGGCGCTCGCGCTCGTGGCGACGCCAGTGCGCCTGGCGCAGCTGCGTCTCCACCTCGCACAGCTCGTCGCATTCGACCGCCGCGCCGAGGCCCAGCTTGGCGGCGCGCTCGACCAGGTCGACGAACTCGGCCCACTCCGCGTCCCCCGCGCGTTCGGCGCGCAGGGCGCGCGCCTCGTCGACGAGGTCCTCGAC
>JBEBCR010000079.1:0-7312 GCA_041157565.1 Planctomycetota bacterium
TGAAGGCGGGCTTCATGCCCTTCAACCTGCCCGGCTCCATCCCGATCCCGCTGGAGATCGCCGGGCAAGCCGCGGCCAAGTGGACGCTCGCCATCAAGACCGAGGTCGTGCTGCTCGGCGCAGGCGCGCTGATGAACTTCCGCACGGGCTGGTCGCTGCTCCTCGGGAGCCTCCTGACCTACGCCGTGCTGGCGCCGTCCCTGGTGGCGCAGGGCTTCATCGAATCGCCTTCGTACAAGACGATCGTGCAGTTCACCGTGTGGCCCGGCGCGGCGCTGCTCGTCGCATCCGGACTGACCTCGTTCGCGCTGGGATGGCGCAGCATCGCGCGCAGCTTCAGCGGACTGGGCCGCAGCCTGACCGGCGGCAAGCGCGAGACGCACCCGATCGACGACATCGAATGCCCGGCCTCGTGGTTCCCCATCGGCTTCGCGATCCTCGCGCCGATCGTCGTGTGGCTGATGGTCGTCCTGTTCGGCATCCCGTGGTGGGCCGGCGCCATCGCCGTGCCGTTGTCGCTGGTCATGGGCTTCGTGGCAGCGCGCGTCACCGGCGAGACCGACGTGACCCCGACCAAGGCGCTGGGGCCCGTGACGCAGCTCGTCTACGGCGTGCTGACTCCGGGCAACCTCGGCGGCAACATCATGAGCGCCAACGTCACCGGCGGCATCGGCCTGCACGCGGCGGACCTCCTGACCACGCTCAAGACCGGCTGGCTGCTCGGCGGCAATCCGCGCGCGCAGTTCTGGGCGCAGATGATCGGGGTCTTCGTCGGCGCGGCCATCATCGTGCCGGCCTTCGCGCTCCTCATCCCCGACCCGGCCATGCTGGGCGGCGAGGACTGGCCCGCGCCCTCGTGCCTGGTGTGGGCCGGCGTGTCGGAGGCCTTCGCCAACGGCGTCGCCGCGCTGCATCCGTGGGCGCGCATGGGGATCGTGGTGGGCCTCGTGCTCGGCGTGGCGCTGGCCCTGCTCGAGCACTTCGCGCCGCGCCCGTTGAAGGCCTTCGTGCCTTCGGCGTCGGGCCTCGGCATCGCCATGGTCGTCCCCGGCAGCAACGGCCTCGCCATGTTCGCGGGCTCCGCGCTCGCCGAGTGGTTCCGCCGCGCCAAGCCGGCGCTCGCCGCGCGCATCGCCGTGCCCGTGGCCTCGGGCCTCATCGCGGGCGAGAGCCTGATGGGCGTCTTCGTCGCCATCCTGACGGCCACCAAGGTCGTCGGCTGAGGTCCGCCTCCAACCCGCGCGGGCGAACCGTCCGCGCGGGTGGACTGCGGCGCGCCGGGCGCTAACCTGTCGGGCCGCCATGCCTACACGCAAGGACCAGAACGCACGCTGCCACGGACAAGGCCCCCGCACCGAACTCGTCACTCGGTCCGTGCTCGAGGCGCGCGAGCTCGACGAGCTGCTCGAGGGCTGCCTGCCGAGCTTCGGCGGCGGCTACCTGCGGCGCCTGTGGCTCCTGATGGACCAGGCCGTCGGTCGCGGCCTGCCCATGACGGTGTCGATCTCCGGCCCGGTCACGGCTTCGGGCCAGCACCACGCGTGGCTCAACCCGCTGCTCGACACGGGCTGGTTCGCCTACCTCTCGACCACGGACGCGGTCTGCTACCACGACGGCCACCGCGCGCTCGACGACGCGAAGAAGCACCCGTTCCACTCGGTGCCCATCTTCGGCGACGACGCCGCGCTGCGCGACGACCGCACGATCCGCATCACCGACATCGGCTTCGACGAGGACGTGCTGCTCGGGCAGGACCAGTACCTCGCCGCCGTGCTGCGCGAGGACGAGTTCCAGCACAAGATGACCGGCACCGAGCTGCGCTGGCGCCTCGGGCGCCGCTACGCCGCGCAGGAGAGGAAGAACGGCGCGCGCGAGGGCTTGCTGGCCCTGTGCCACAGGAAGTCGATCCCCGTCTTCGTCGGCGCGCCCGGCGACGGCAGCGTGTTCCTCAACTCGATGAAGCTGTGGGCCATCGCCAAGGCCGGCGGCGCCGCCTACGGCTTCGACCTCGACATCCACGCCGAGGTGTTCGAATCCTGCGCCTACCACTACTGGGGGCTCAAGGAGAGCGACACCAAGGCGCTCGGCACCCTGATCCTCGGCGGCGGCGTGCCGAAGAACTTCAACCTGCAGCCCGAACCCGCGCTGTCGCAGGTCCTCGGACTCGCCGACATCTCCGGCTACCTCTACGACATCCAGATCACCACGGCGCCGGTGACCGACGGTTCGCTCTCCTCCTGCCCGCCCGCGGAAGCCGTCACCTGGGGCAAGGTCGACAAGGACTCGTTCACCCAGACGACCGAGTCCGTGCCCGCCGACTATTCGATGCTGATGCCCATCGTGGTCAAGGCGCTGCTCGAGAAGCGCGCGCGCTTCGAGCGCTGGGCCGAGCGCATGGGCCGCGAGGCGCTGTTCAAGAAGCACCCGGCGGCGCGCGGCTACCTGCGCGACCCGCGGGGCTACCGCCTCTACGAGCGCCGCGACGAGCTGGTCGGAAGGCTCCTCGCCGCCGTGGCGAAGGAGCGCAAGCGCATGGAGAAGGAATGCCGCTACGCGCTGGCGAAGGTCGAGGCCGAACCGGCGCCCGCCGGCCAGCCGGGCGGCGCCAAGGTGGCGCGCAAGCCGCGCGCCAGCGCGGACAAGGCGAAGAAGGGCGCGTCGCGCGCGAGCTAGCGGGCGGCCAGCAGCGCGGCGACGCGCTCGCACCGCGCGTCGCCGGCGCACGACTCGAGCAACCGGCGCGCTTCGGCCGCCGAACCGTGCGCCTCGAGCAGCGCCAAGGCCGCCTCGCGCGCGACGGTCCCGCTCGCGGACGAACGTTCCCACCATGCGAGGGCGAGCTCCGCGACGTAGTTCCTGTCGGCCTGAGCGACTCCCGCGCGCAGGCAGGCGCCCGAGAGCCGAGCCGCGCGCTCGACGCCCGGCGCCCTCGCGAGCAAGTCCTCGATCGTCGCGCGCGACTTGGCGGGCAGCGCTTCCAGCACGACCTCGGCGTCCTCGTCGCCGGCGAGCGCCGCGTCCAGGATGCGCGCTTCGAGGCGCGCGCCCAAGGGCAGCCCGCGCAGCGAACGGCAGGCGCGCGGCCAATGACCTTCGGCGCGCGCGGCGTCAAGCGCAGCCAAGGCCGCCTGTTCCGCGTCCACCTCCACGAAGCCGCCGCAAGCCGCGCCAACGAGGCGCAACGCGTCCGCGCGCAACGCCGGGTCGTGATCGTCGACGAGCGTCGAGGCGCGCGCGCACAAGCCATCCAACTCGCCGAGCGCGGCCAAGGCGCGCCACGCCGCGCGACGGCGCGCGGCCTCGCCCGCGGCGAGGTGCGGCTCGACCAGGGCGCGCGCCTCGGCGCGGTCGAAGGGCAACTCGTTCCACCGCGCCAAGGCGTGCAGGGCCGCCGTGGCCTGCGCCGCGTCGCCGGAAAGCAGCGCGGACTTGGCCGACTCCAGCGCCTCTCGGCGCCGCGGCGCGTCGCCAGGCTGCAAGCCGCGCATCGCCAGGCGCTCGCCCGCCTCCAGGGCCCGGCCCTCGTCGAACGCGACGGGCGCGACGGCCTCGGATCCGTCGGGCGCGCTCGCCGCCGCGTCGGGAGCTCGAGCGACCTCGCCCGAGCCCGTCGCGGCGCATCCCAGGCCGAGGACGACGCACAAGGATCCCTGCGCCAGGCGGACGAACATGGACGAGTTCACGCCTTGCCGCGGCCGCCTGCGGCCGGCCACAGCCACGAAGCGCCGTCGGCGATGTAGGCCGGATCGACGGCGCGGCCCAGGAGTCCGTGCCACAGGCCCAGCCCCTTGGCGAGCGCGGCGCGCGCGCGCCCGCGCGCGAGGCCGACGAGCAGCACGAAGGGCCAGCTGAGGCAATCGTGGACGAGGAAGCTCGCCCATTGCGCGAGGTTGGCGTGGCGACGCAGGAAGCGCCAGCTGTTGAGCGCGTTCATGTACTTGCGCCGCGCGCTGTAGCCGCCACCCGTGGCGGAGCTGGGCGCGTGCCAGGCGACGGCCGAGCCCACGCACACCGTGGCCTGCCCGAGCGCCTTGGCGCGCAAGCACAAGTCCACGTCCTCCATGTAGGCGAAGTAGGCGTCGTCGAACCCGGCGAGGCGCCGCAGGAGTTCCGTGCGCGCGAGGAGAGCGCAGCCGGCGACGTAGTCGACCACGCGCGTCGTGCGCCACGCTCCGGCGTCGGGGGCCCCGTGTCCGAGCAGCTTCGAGACGTTCTGGCGCCAATCCACGCGGCCACCGGCGGACCACACCTGCCGGTCGTCGGCGCGCTGCAGGATGCGCGGCCCGGCGATGCCCACGTCGGGCCGCGTGGCCAGTTCCTCCTGCAGGCGCTGCAGCATGGCGCGGTCGACCTCGACGTCGTTGTTGACGAAGAGCGTCGTCTCGACGCCGCGCTCGAAGGCCAGCGCCAGCCCCTGGTTGGAGGCCTTCCCGAAGCCGAGGTTTTCCTCGTTGACGATGTAGGCGAGGTCGGGATGGCGCGCGCGCACGAGCTCGAGCGAGCCGTCGCGCGAACCGTTGTCGACGAACACGATCTCCGCCGGGGCGAAGCCGCCGCGCAGGAGCGACTGGATGCAGGCGAGGTTGCGCCCGCCGCCGTTCCAGTTCACGACGACCGCGATGGCGCCGCTCACGATCCGCCTTCCACGCGCGAGCGCAGTTCGCCGTCGGCGAGGCGCGTCACGAGCGTCGCGCCGGGCGCCGCGTCGGAGGCGTCCACGAGGGGCGTGGTCGCGCCTTCGACGAAGGTGATCGAGTAGCCGCGGCCGAGCACCGCGAGCGGCGAGACGGCCTCGAGCGTGCGCGCGGCCGTCTCCAAGCGGCCGCCCGCGCGTTCGAGGCGCGCGAGCGGCGCCGCCGACAACCGCGCGGCGCACAGTTCCAGCCGCGCCGCGCGCTGTTCGAGCTCGACGCGCGGCGAGCGGCGCTCGACCCGTCGGCCAGCGGCCTCGAGGCGCGCCTCGGCGCGCAGCAAGAGGCCCTGCATGCGCTCGACGAGCGCGTTCGTCGCGCGGTGCAGGCGCGCCGCGCGCTCGTCGAGGAACCAGCGCGGGCTCGACAAGCACGGGCGCGAAGCCAGTTGCGCAAGCCGCGCCTCGGCCTCGTCGAGGAGCAGGTCCATGGCGCGGCCGAGATCGCCGTCGGCGGACTCGATGCGCTCCAGGAGCGCGGCGCGGTCGGGGAACACCTTCTCCGCCGCGTCGGTGGGCGTGTGCGCGCGCAGGTCGGCGACCAGGTCGCACAAGGTCGTGTCGATCTCGTGGCCGACGCCGGACACGACCGGCTTGGAGCAGTTCCACACCGCCTCGAGCAGCGGCAGCTCGTTGAACGCCCACAGGTCCTCGACCGAACCTCCACCGCGGCACACGACGACCACGTCGACCCCATGCTCGTCCAGGGCGCGGATGCCGCGCGCCACCTCCTCGGCCGCCCCCCGCCCTTGCACCGCGGCGTGCGCCACGACGAGCGGATGCCCGCTCCAGCGCTGCGCGCGCGTGCGCAGGAAGTCCTGCAGCGCGGCGCCACCGCGGCTCGTCACCACGCCCACGACGCACGGCGCCTTGGGCAGCGGCCGCTTGCGCTCGAACCAGCCCTTCTGGAGGAGCTCCTGCTTGAGCCGTTCGTACTCCTGCATCAAGGCGCCGAGGCCGGCGGCCTCGACGCGCGTGACGACCAGCGAGAACTTGCCCTGCGGACCGTAGATCTCGAGCTTGCCGGTGATGCGCACCTGCAAGCCCTCGCGCAGCGCCAGGCCGCGCAGGGCGAGTCCGCGCGACTGGCGGAACAGGCTGCACGACACGCGCGCCGAGGAGTCCTTCAGGTCGAAGTACATGTGGCCCGAGGCCTGGTGGTCGGTGATGCGCGACAACTCGCCTTCCACCACCACGACGCCCAGCTCCTTCAGCGCGGTGCTGGCCTTGGCGCAGACCTGCGCCACCGACAACGCGACCGGCGCGGCGGGGGCGGCGCGCTCCTCGGGCGCATCCCAGTCGAAGGGATCGGTGCGGCTGTCTTTCACGACTGGATCTCGACCACGGCGCGTGGATCTTCGCCTCGCGCACGGCGCCCCGTCAACGCGGTTGGGCGGGCGCGGGCTCCCCCCCGGCGCTCGCCGAGGAGGGCGAGGCGGCGGACGGCGCGGCGACCAGCGGGATGCGCGCCGCGCGCCACTCGGAAAGCTCCGCGCGCGGCAGCACCAGGCGGAAGCGTCCGTCGAGGAACGGGGTGGTGCTGTCGACCTTGACCTGCGAACCGTCCTGCAAGAGGAGCTCGACGCCGCGCGGCGAGTCGGAGGCGAGCGGCGCGATGGTCAGGCGATCGGCGACCAGCGTGCGGGCGCGGTTGCCCTTCTCGTCGAGCTGGGCGAGCGACACCTCGAACAGCACCCCGCGCTGCACGCCGCCCAGGCCCTCGACGCGCCAGTGACCCGCCGACAGGTCCTCGCGCAGCTTGATGTTCAAGGCCGCGCGCAGGCTCTCGACGCTGATCGAACCATCGTGCGGCGCCGGCTGCAGCGCCTCGGGCCGGAACAGGAACGGCAGGCCCTCGAGCCACGGACGCGGGTCGCAGTCGGCCACGACGACGCGACGCACTCCGCCGCGGCCGTCGGGATCGGCCGGGCCGCCCTCGAAGCTCGTCTTGGCGCCGGCCTTGCGCTCGTAGCCGTGCTCGAGCACCAGCGTGACGCTGCGCCCGGCGCGCGAGCACTCGAGGCGCAGCCGATCGGCCGCCAGCACGGACAAGAGTCGTCCGCCTTCGTCGCGCACGCGCAGCACCACGGGGCCGAGATGGTCGGGCTGCACCAAGCCGACCTCGAGCACCTCGACGCCGCGCACCGACTCGGCGGCGAGCAGGGCCTGCAGGCGCGCGGCCGCCAACTCGCTCGTCAAGCTCGGCGCGCTCGCCGCGGCGGCGGGCGCGCCAGCGACGCGAGCCGCGGACGCGGGCCCCTCTTCCGCCTTGGCCGCGCCCCCCTCCGTCGCGGCCGCGTCCACTGCGGCTGGCGGCGTGGAAGCGCTCGCGGCGGCGCCGGTTCCCCCCGCGTCCTTCTTCTGGACCTCCGGATCGACGGCGAACTTCGGCACGCCACCGGCCAGCGACTCCAGCATGGCGATGCCACGCGTGTACTCGAGCCACTCCTCCTCGCGCCGCAGGCGCCGCTCGGCCGCCTGCTTCAACTCGGCGCGGGCGCGCACGAGCTCCTCCTCGAGCGCCTGCACCCGCGCGCGCAGCGCCACCAGTTCCTCCGCCGCGACCTCGTCCACGGCGGGTTCCGCGACGGGCGCGGGCACGCTCGGCGGACGCGAGGCCTC
>JBEBCR010000080.1:0-13894 GCA_041157565.1 Planctomycetota bacterium
CCTTGGCGTCGAGCGCCTGCTGGTACAGCTCGAGCAGGTAGGTGCGGCTGCCCTCGCGCTCGCCCACGGCGCGCACGGGCGCGTCCTGCACGACGACGCCGTCCGACTCGACGACCGAACCATCGCGCGCGTACAGGCGGCTCGGCCCGTCGACGACGATCGAATCGCGCGTGCCGGCGCCCTCGTTCGCGGGCGCGTCCACGGTGGTCTTGCAGGAGGCGAAGGCGAGCAGCAAGGCGCAGGTGAGGTGGATCTTCATGGCTTGTCTCGTGCGTGCGCTGGGCGCGTCACTTGGCGGACGGCTTGCGCGCGTCCGAGGGGTACTCGATCTCGAGCAGGGTGGTCTCCCCGCACGAGCACGTGCATTCGATGGCGCGCACCACGCCGTCGACCTCGACGAGGCGCGCGCGCTTGGCGTGCGCCGCGGGCGCGGCGGGCCGCGTCGCGCCAGGCAACGGTCCGGTGGCGTCGACGACCTGGTTGTGCTTGAGGATGCGCGATTCCATGGTCAGGCCCTGCCTCCGTTGGTGCGCGCGAAGCGCCGGTTGAGTCGGTAGATGGCGGCGCCGTGGATCTGGCTCACGCGCGACTCGGTCACGCCCAGGATCCCGGCGATCTCCTTCAGGAGCAGGCCTTCGGCCCAGTACAGCGTGATGACGCTCTTCTCCTGCTCGGGCAGCTCCTGGATGGCCTCGACGAGCAGCCGCTTCTGCTCCTCGAACTCGGCCGAGCCTTGAGGATCGTCGCAACGCGGGTCGGAGAGCAGCGCGGCGAGGCCTTCCTTGCCCTCGCCCGCGTCCCCGTCGAGCGAGCATTCGTGGGCGGCGCGCGCCTCGGCGAGGCAGTCCTCGACCTCCTCGGCCTCCATGCCGAGCTCGGCGGCGATCTCCTCGGGCGTGGGCGCGATCTCGCCCGCCAGGAGGCGCGCCTGCACGCAGCCCTCGATGGCGCGCAGCGTCTCGCGGCCGTTGCGGGTCAACGCGTCGCGGCGGCGCAGCTCGTCGAGCACGGCGCCGCGGATCTTGGGGTAGGCGTAGGTGGAGAACTTCAGGCCGCGCGACGGGTCCCAGCTGTCGGCCGCCTGCAGCAGCCCGATCATGCCGTAGCCGGCGAGGTCCTCGCGCTCCATGCCGCGCGGCACGCCCATGCGGCCGACCACGTGCTTCAGCAGCGGCATGTGCTCGAGCACGAGCGCGTCGCGCTCGGCGGGCGTCATCGCGCCCGCGCGCATCGTCTGGTACTCAGGCACCCGGCTCTCCTAGATGTTCCATCGTGTCAAGCCTTCTTGACGGGCGCGGGCTTCGCGCGCAGGCCCATCGCCGCCCCGAACGCGCGCACCACGACCAGCGCGGCCGCGAAGGCCAAGAGGCCCCGCAGGCACGCCAGCCACACGGGCACGCGCGCGAAGAGCGACACCAGCGCGACCAGCGCGGCGCAGGACACCGCGACGTGCGTCCCGGCGACCGACCAGCTGGCCCGCAGGCCGTCCTTCCTGTTGTCGATCACGGCGGTCAGGCCCTTGAGCAGGTGGAAAGGGCTTCCCGTTCCGGGCACAGGCGCGCGAGGCGCGCGGCCAGGCGGGCGATGCAGGTGCCGAGCAGGCCGGGGGCCTGGCCCTCGGCGGCGAAGGGCCGCTGGACGCGGCAGGCGAGCTCGACGAGGCCCGAGGCGGGCAGCCAGCCGGCCGACTTGGGCGAGCGCGACAGGAAGCGCTCGCACACGGCCCGCAGGCGCGTGGCGACGCCGTCGGCCTCCTCGGGCGAGGCGGCGCGGTTGACGACAACCTCGGGCGTGGGGATCTCGCGGCCGTGCTGCTCGCCGAACGCGTCGAGCGCCTTGACGAGGCCGTAGGCGTCGGTGAGCGCGGCGGGATCGGGCGTCGTCACGAGGACGACGTGGTCGGCCGCGGCCAGGAAGTGCAGCGCGTCGGATCCGATGCCGGCGGCGCCGTCGCACAGGACGAGGTCGTAGTCGCGCGCGAGGTCCTTGAGCAGGCCCACGACGCGCGCGCGCTCGGGCGTGGCGAGGTCGGCCATCGCCGGGCTGCCTCCGCCGCCGCACAAGGCGTCGAGGCCGGGCGCGACCTGCACCAGCGCCTCGCGCGGGTCGAGGTCGGAGGCCAGCACGTCCTCGATCGTCGCCGCCGGCGAGCGGCCGAGCAGCACGCCCACGTCGGCGAGGCCGAGGTCGAGGTCGACGAGGAGCACGCGCCTTCCGGTGCGCGCCACGGCCAGCGCCGCGTTGACGGCCAGCATGGTCTTGCCGACGCCGCCCTTGCCGCCGGTGACGGCGACGATGGGCGCCCGGCGCGAATCGCCACGAGCTTCCACGTGGAGGTCTCCTTGGTTCACGACAGGCTCCCGCGCAGGAACAGGTCCGCCGCGTGGTCGGGCGCGGCGCGGTGCAGTCCGCCATCGAGCCCCGGCGCGTCGGCGAGGAAGGCGATCGGCAGGCCGCGCTCGAGGGCGAACTCGAGGACCGGCGCCGGCTTGGCGCATTCGTCGAGCTTGGTGATGGCGCAGGCCGCGGGCGCGAGCGCGGCGAAGCGCGCGGCGGCTTCGGCCAGCGCGTCGCGCGAGGCGGTGGCGGGCAGCACGAGCTGCGCGGCGAAGCGCAGCTTGGACGAGCCGCCCTTGGCGAGCGGCGCGAGCTTGGCGGCGTCGGCGCGCGCGTCGCCGCTGGTGTCGACCAGGACGAGGTCGGCGCCGTAGAGGTCGGCGATCTCCAGCGCGTGCTCGCCGCGCGGGGCGATGAACGGCAGTCCGGCGGCCGCGGCCACGTGCAAGAGCGGCTCGCAGGCGCCCGGGCGCTCGGCGTCGAGGGAGGCCAGCGCGACCTTGCGGCCGGCGGAGGCGAGGCGCCGCGCCAGGCGCGCGACGAGGCTCGTCTTGCCGGCGCCGGTCGGGCCGACGAAGGCGACGATCTGCGTGGCGCCCGCGACGCGCGGCAGGGCCACGGTCGGGTGCAGCGCGGCGATGGCTTCCGCCACGAGGTCCAGGGCGTGCCCTTCCGACCCGCGCGAGGAAGCGGCGGCGCGCACGCGTTCGACGAACGCCGCGCTGGCGCCGTGGGCCAGCATGCGCGCGCACGCCTCGCCCAGCGGATCGGGCCGCGGCTTGGCGGCCGGCTCGGCCGGCTGCCGGCGCACGGCCACGGCCAGCGCCACGTCGCCGCCCTGCAGCACCTCCTGCGACAAGACCACGGCGGACTCGCCGTGCGAGTCGCGGGCGCGCCGCAGCGCGTCGAGCAGGGAACGTCCCACGATGCGATCGATGTGCATGCTTCAGTCCTCCATCCGCACGATGGCGGCCGTCTGGATCGAACGGGCGGGCGCGACCTCGTTGTAGGAGAGCACCGCGACCTTGGGCAGCGATCCGCGCGCCAGCTCCGTCAGGAAGCGGCGCACGTTCGAGCGCGCGAGGATCACCACGTCCTTGCCGCCCTTGGTCGAGGTGGCGACCGCCGCGGCGGTGCGCTCCATCAACTTCTGCAGCCAGGCCGGATTCACCGCGGCGCCCTCGGGTCCCCCGCCGTTCACGGCGGCGGCGAGCTTGTTCTCGATGTCGGGGTCGAGCGTCACCGCGTGCACGACGCCGTCGCGGTCGGCGTGCACCTCGACCAGCGCGCGCGCCAGGCGCATGCGCACCAGCTCGACCATCTGCTCGGTGTCCTTGGTCTTGCCGGCGTTGTCGGCGCAGGCCTCGAGGATCGCGGGCAGGTTGCGCACGGAGACGCCCTCGCGCAGCAGTCCGCGCAGCACGCGCTGCACGTCGCCGTAGCTCATCTTGGACGGGATCAGCTCGTCGACGACGGCCGGCGAGGTCTTCTTGACCGCGTCGACCATCTCCTTGACGTCGTCGCGGGTCAGGATGTCGCCGATCTGCGCGCGCAGGGTCTCGGCGAGGTGCGTCACGAGCACGCTGGTCGGATCGACCACCGTGTAGCCGCGCACCTCGGCCTCGTCGCGCGTGGACTCGCCGATCCACCAGGCCGGCAGGCCGAAGGCGGGGTCGCGCGTCTCCTTGCCGCGCACCTTGCCGGTCGCGCCGCCGCCGTCCATGGCGAGGAACTGGCCCGGCTCGATCTCGCCGTGCGCCACCTCGTGGCCGCCGACGAGCACGCGGTAGCCGTTGGGCGCGAGGCGGATGTTGTCCTTGATGCGCACCGGCGGCAGCACGACGCCCTCCTTGAGCGCGAAGCGCTTGCGCAGCTGCTGCACGTGGTCGAGGATCCCGGCGCCGCCCTTGTCCTGCACCAGCGGGATGAGCTTGAAGCCGATCTCGAGCGCCACGCGGTCGACCGCCAGCAGCTCCTCGACCTTCTGCTCCTCCTTGGCGACGGGCTCGGCCGCGGCCGCGGCGCCCTTGGCCGTCGACGGCGCGGCGAGCAGCTCCTCGGCGCCTTCCTTGCCGCGCGTGGCGCGCCACATCAGCACCAGCGTCGTCGCCAGCACCCAGAAGGGCAGCGGCGGCAGGCCGGGCAGCAGGCCCACGACGAACAGCATGCCGGCCGCGATCAGGGTCGCCTTGGGGCGGCCGCCCACCTGCGCGAACAGGTTCGTGCCGAGCGTGCGCTCGCTGTTGCTCTTCGTGACGAGCACGGCGGCGGCGGTGGAGACGAACAAGGCGGGGATCTGCGAGACGAGTCCGTCGCCGATCGAGAGCTTCGAGTACTTGTCGACCGCCTCGGCGACCTCCATGCCGGCGAAGCTTCCGAGCGCGATGCCGCCCACGAGGTTGAGCGCGGTGATGATCAACCCGGCGATGGCGTCGCCGCGCACGAACTTCGAGGCGCCGTCCATCGCGCCGTAGAACTCGGCCTCGGTGGCGACGGCCGCGCGGCGGCGGCGCGCCTCGTCGGCGTCGATCATGCCGGCGTTGAGGTCGGCGTCGATGGCCATCTGCTTGCCGGGCATGGCGTCGAGCACGAAGCGCGCGGCCACCTCGCTGACGCGGCCCGAGCCCTTGGTGATGACCACGAACTGGATCACCACGAGGATCAGGAACACGACCAGGCCCACCGCCAGGTTGTCGCCGGCGACGTAGTGCCCGAAGGCCTCGATGATCCGCCCGCCTTCGCCCGAGGTCAGGATCAGGCGCGTGCTGGCGACGTTCAGCCCGAGGCGGAACAGCGTCGTGAACAAGAGGATCGTCGGGAAGGTGTTCAGCTCCGCGGCGCTCCTGGCGTTCATCACCACGAGCAGCAGCAGCAGGGAGACCGTCAGGTTGACGGCGAGCAGCGCGTCGAGCACCCACGGCGCGACCGGCACGATCAGCGTGACGAGCATGCCCATCACGCCGATGGCGAGCAGCGCGTCGGCCCAGCGCTTGAGGAAGGCGCCCGCGTCGCGGACTTCGTTGGTGGCGGCGTCTGCCATGGATCAGCTTCCTCGCGCGGCGGAGGGCGCCAGGCCCTTCACGCGGTAGACGTAGGCCAGCACGGCGGCGACGGCCTCGTAGTAGCCCTCGGGGACCTGGTCCCCGATCTCGACCTGGCGGTGCAGCGCGCGCGCCAGCGGCACGTCCTCGTACAGCACCACTTCGTGCTCGGCGGCGACCGCCTTGATGCGCTGCGCCACGGCGTCGACGCCCTTGGCGACGACCCACGGGGCCGTGCGGCCGAGGCGCGCGCCCTCCTCCTCGTCCCAGCGCAGCGCGACGGCGTAGTGGGTCGGGTTCGTGACGACCACCGTCGCCTTGGGCACGTCGGCCATCATGCGGCGGCGCGCCATCTCGCGCTGGACGGCGCGGATCTTGGCCTTGATGTGCGGATCGCCTTCCGTCTGCTTGTTCTCGTCCTTGATGTCCTTCTTGGACATCTTCAGCTCGTTGTCGTGCTGGCGGCGCGTCCAGAACCAGTCGAGGCCGGCGATCGCGACGGCCGCGACGAGCGCAGCGGCCACGCAGCGCAGCGTGAACCAGCCGGCGGCGACGAGCGTCGGGCCGAGGTCGTTGCCCGGCAGCGCCGACAGGGCCGGCAGCGAGTTCCAGGCCGTGATCGACGTCGCGGCGGTGATCGCGACGATCTTCAGCATCGCCGTGGTCGTGCGCATGACGGCGCGCATGCCGAAGATGCGCTTGAAGCCGCTGGCGGGGTTGATCTTGTTGGCGTCGGGCGCGATCGCCTTCGGCGCGAGGCGGAAGCCGACCTGGCCGTAGCCGCCAAGCAGGCCGGCGACGAACAGCGGCAGCACCACCAGCGCCACGGCGGGCGCCACGCCCTGCGCGGCCGCCCAGAACCAGCCGGCGACGACCTGCTCGTCGAGCGTCGCCGCGCCCCATTCGGGCAGCAGCGCGATCGAGCCGTCGAGCAGGGCGCCCGTCGACGCGGCCAGCTGCGCGCCGCCGAACATCAGCGCGAGGACCGCCACCAGCAGCGAGGCCGCGCCGACGACGTCCTGCGACAAGGCCACCTGCCCCTGCTCGCGCGCTTCGTCGCGCCGCCTTGGGGTGGCTTCCTCGGTCTTGTCGTCCTTGTCGTCGTCGTTCTCGGCCATGGTTCAGCCTCCCAGCCCGTCCAGCGTGCGGCCGATCCCCTGGTCGAGCCCCTCGTAGAGGCGCGACAGCGCGGGGGACAAGAGCGGCACGAAGGCCAGCAGGGCCACGAGCCCCACGGCGACGCGCGCCGTGAAGCCCAGTTCGTTGACGTTGAGCTGCGGCACGAGGCGCGCCAGCACGCCCATCAGCACGCTCAGGGCGAACAGCAGGACGAGCACCGGGGCGGCGAACACGAGCCCCGCCTCGAACATCTGCACGAACATCCCGCCGGCCAGGACGTGCATGTCCTGCGCGAAGGCCACCTCGCCCACCGGCGCGCGCTCGAAGCTCCTGTCGAGGCCGCGCAGCAGCAGGTGGTGCCCGTCGACCGCCAGGAGCCCGAGGTAGAAGAAGATCTCCCACAGCTGCGTGACGACCGGCGTGTTGACGCCCGTGGCCGGATCGACGATGGAGGCCATGTTGAAGCCCATCTCGTGGCCGACCATCTCGCCGGCGACGCGCACCGCCACCAGCACGACATGCAGCGTGAAGGCCAGCGCCAGTCCGATCACGACCTCGCGCAGCATCAGGATGCCGTACTCGATGGCGCCGGGCTGGTGCGCGAGCGGCTCGCCGTGCGCCCCGTGGAGGAGCAGCGCGAGGCCCATGATCAACGCCACCTTGTAGGCCGAGAAGCCGGTGCCGCTGCCGAGGAGCGGCGCGCCGACGACCAGCGCCGCCGCGCGCGCGGCGTGCAGGCCGAAGGCCTCGAGCATCCCGGGCTGCAGGGCGAGCTCCATCACGACAGGCCGAAGCTCACCAGTTGGGACAGGACGCGTTCCGTGTAATCGCGCATCAGCTGCAGCGCCGGGGCGAGCAGCAGCAGCACGACCAGCATGGTCGCCAGCATCTTGGGGATGAGCGACATGGTCTGCTCCTGCACGCTGGTCAGGGCCTGGAACAGGCTGACGAGCAGGCCGACGACGAGGCCCACGACGAGCACCGGGCCCGCCAGGACGATGGTCGTCAGCAGCAGGTCGCGCGCCAGGTCGGTGAGCTGGAGTTCGAGGTCCATGGCGTCACGTCACGTTGAAGGAGGTCACGAGCGACTCGCACACGAGGTGCCAGCCGTCGACGAGCACGAAGACGAGGATCTTGAACGGCGTCGAGATCATCACGGGCGGCAGCATGAACATGCCCATCGACAGCAGGATGCTCGACACCACGAGGTCGATGACCAGGAAGGGCAGGAACAGCAGGAAGCCCATCTGGAAGGCGGTCTTGAGCTCCGACAGCACGAAGGCCGGCACGACCACGCGCAGCGGCAGCTCGGGCTCGACGCCGGCGGCGACGTCCTCCGGCGAAGGCTCGGGCAGCTTGGCCATCTCGGCGAACAGGTCGAGCTCGCTCTGGCGCGTGTTCGCCAGCAGGAACCCGCGCAGCTCGACCCAGGCGGCCTCGCCGGCCTGCTCCAGCGAGATCTCCTGCGCCTTGTACGGCACATAGGCCTTGTCCCACACGCGTTCGGCCACCGGCGCCATGACGAAGCTCGTCAGGAACAGCGCGAGGCCGATGATGACCGGGTTGGGCGGCAGCTCGTTGACGCCCATCGCGCGGCGCACGAACGACAGCACGATGACGATGCGCGTGAAGCTCGTGACGGTCACGAGGATCGCAGGCAGCAGCGACAGCACGGTCAGGAGCACCGCGATCTCGACCGCCGTCGCCATGCGCCCGTCGGACGTTCCCAGCGGCGAGGGGCCTTGCAGCGGCGCGGCGCCGGCGAGGTTCGCCAGCGGCTCGGCGGCCGCGGCGATGCTCGCGCCCTCCTGCGCCAGCGAAGGCAGCGCGAGGATGGCCGCGATGAACAGGATGCGCAGGAGGTCCCTCACGCCGTCCCCTCCTTGCCGCGCAACTTGGCGAAGACCCTGCTGAACGCGTCCGCGTCCACCTTGGTCGTCGCCGCCTCGCGCGCTGGCGCCACCACCGGGTCGAGTTCCGCGATCAGGGCGATCTCCTTCTCGCCCAGCCCGAGCGCGAACGTGCGGTCGTAGCAGCGCACCACCGCCAGCCGCTGCTTGCCGCCCAGCGGCATCAGGTCGAGCACCTGCAGCGAGCGCTTCTCGGCCCGCGCGCGCACCGCGCCCGCCACCAGCTTCTTGAACCCGAACGCCAAGAGGCCGAGGGCGAGCAGCAGGAGGACGCACACCAGCAGGTAGCGCGTCAGGTCCGGCCCCTGCGCGGCGGTTTTGGTCGATTGGGCCAGCAGGCCGAGCGTGAAGGTGGCGTCCATGGGTCACGCCCACCCAGAGCAAGGGGAGTGCCAACGACCAAAACCGGCGCCCACCAGCCCTGGCGGGGTCGCCAAGGCCTACTGAGAAGTAAAAAGCTCATCGCGCGACTGTTGCCAAAGCCAACAAGTGATGCTTTTGGCGACACCCCGATTCGCCACTGTTGGATGCGCCTCGGAGCTCTGTCTATATCGTCATGCTGTCCTCGACCCTGCACATGGACGACACCACCTCGGCGACCTTCGATCGCATCCTCGCCGCGGGCTTCGACCCGCGGCGCGCCTCGTTCGAGGAGCGCGTCGTCGTCCTGGTCGTCGCCGCCCAGGGGATCCTCGACAACGGCGGCTTCGCCTACCTGCTCGAAAAGCCCTTCGATCCGCCGGCGGACGACGCGGACTTCGCGCGCGCCTACGCGGCGATCGGCGCCCTCGACTGCGCCGCGGCCATCGCGGCCGCCATCGCGCGCAAGGCCTCCGGCGAAGTCCGCGACTGGAGCGACCTCGACGACGTGGTCGTCGGACGCACCGAGGAAGTCGAAGCCTTGCTGTCCAAATGGATCGAGCGCAACAAGGAGCGCCTGCCGTGATGTCCCACCACGCCGGGTCCGTGCGCGAGCGGCGCTCGTCGCCGGCGCGCCTCTGCGCGACGTGGCTCGTCGCCATCGCCACCGTGGCTTGCTCCGACTCCGAGGATCGTCCCATGCAAGGCGAATCGCGCGAGCTCGCCGCGACGGTCCCCGTCTCCGCCAGCACGCCCGCCACGGGGCGCGCGAGCGCGGCCGCCGCGGGATCCGGCGCGGCTCCGGCCATCGTCGGCGCCTGGTCGGGCGCCACCACCAAGTGGACGAGCGACGACGGCGTGCTCGCCGGCGAGCTGCGCCAAGGTTGGACGATCGCCGGCGCCGAGCCGGGTCGCGTGCTGGTCAACCCGGGCTTGAAGGAGGCCGACGCGCTCGACTGCCTGCTCGTCGTCGTGTGGGGCGAGCTCGCCGAGTCGCAGCGCGCGTTGGACGCCGTCGGCATCATGGAGGCGCAGGACGAGGAGCTGCGCGCCGAACTGCGCGCCCAGCAGGTCGACCTGCAACGCCAAGAGTCGCCGCCCGCGCGCGTCGACGCGGGTGGACGCGACGCGGCCGAGCGGATGTACGAAGGTCGCGCGGCAGGCAGCAAGGTGCGCACGTGGGTCGGCACCACCTTGCAGGATGGTTGGCACGCCACGGTCGTGGCGGTGATCGTGGCCGGGCGCGAGGAGGCCTTCCTGCCCGGCGCCAAGCGGCTGCTCGCCTCGGCGCGCATCGCCGCTCCTCGCCGCGACGCCCGCGCGGAGGCGCGCCTCGCGGGATCGGAGTACGCCGGCCAGCAGGACTTCGGCGGCGGCGGCGCCATCGGCGTCGTCTACCGCTTCGCGGCGGACGGCGGCGTGGTGCGCACCTCGCTCGTGTCGGGCAGCTTCGGCGTCGACGGCGCCGTCGGCGGCGAGTCGGAGAAGCGCGGCCGCTGGACCAGCGACGGCGAGCGCGTGCGCATGCGGTTCGACGACGGCCTCGAGGAGGGTCGCCTCGAGGGTCGCGACGGGCGCGCCTTGGTGGTGGGGCGCCTGCGTTGCCTGCGCCGGTGAGGCCCGCGCGGGGCGCGCTGCACGATTGCCGGGCCTGGCTCGGCATTCCACGCGCGGCCAGCGGGCGCGCGCGGCGCGGCGCGGCTACGATGCGCGCGTGGACGCCCAGCGTGGCGCTCCGCGAAGGCACAGCATGGAACAAGCCCCGATGAACGCCGCTCCGCGCCACGACCGCGCCGCATGGATCGCCGCGGCGACGCTCGTCTTCGCGGCCGCCTGCAGCTCCGAACCCGACGACGGTCCGTCCGCGCAAGCGTCGGCCGCCGGAGCCGCGCCGACCTCGAACGAACCGGCGCGGGACGCCGCCAAGGAACCGACGATCGTCATGAAGCAGTCCTACAACGAGCTGTCGCCCGAAGCCGCGCGCGTCATCCAGCGGAAGGGCACCGAGCGCCCCTACACGGGCGAGTACACGAACAACAAGGCCGAGGGCGTCTACCTCTGCCGCCAGTGCAACCTGCCGCTCTACCGCTCGAACGACAAGTTCGACTCGCGCTGCGGCTGGCCGTCCTTCGACGACGAGCTGCCGGGCGCCGTGCGCCGCGAGATGGACGCCGACGGCCACCGCACCGAGATCCTGTGCGCCAACTGCGACGGGCACCTGGGGCACGTCTTCCTCGGCGAAGGCTTCACGAAGAAGGACACGCGCCACTGCGTCAACTCCATCTCGATGGTCTTCGTGCCCGCCGGCCAACCGATCCCGCCGACGATCAAGCTCGAGCGCTGAGGGCGCGCGTTCAGATCTCGGAGACGACGACGAGCGCGTTGTAGAGAGCGTGCGTCGCCATGCAAGGCAGCAGGCTGCCGCATCGTTGGCGCAGCCAACCCAGGTACAGCCCCAACCCGAAGTGGATCGGCAGCACCATGGGCGCCAGGTGGCAGAGCGCGAACATCGTGGAGGCCAGCAGCACCCCGAGGCGCAGCCCGAACAGGGCGCAGAGCCTGCCCTGGAGCACGCCGCGGAAGGCGAGTTCCTCCACGAAGGCCGGGACAGCCGAGACGACGAACAGCGTGGCGGGGAGTCCGATGGCGTCCACCAGCACCTGCGTGTCGTCGCCAGCCAGGTCGGGCAGGATCGACTCGAGGATGCCCACCCATCCATGGGCGAAGCCAAGGCCCAGCAAGGCCACCGCGCCCCCCTCCAGCCAGTGGCGCAATCGAGCCTTGCGGAAGCCTGACAGTCCGAACGATCCGAAGCCCGCGGCCAGCACGATGACCAGCACGGCCGAAAGCAGCGAAGCGAACGGCGAGAGGTACGCCTGCTCCTCGCCCTCGCTGGCCGCGTAGGCCACGGCGTGCGGGGCGAGGATCGCCGTCATGAGCACGACGAACTCGAGCAGCGCGCGATTCGTCCAGCGCGCGCGCTCCACCGGGTGCGCCCGCTCGAGCTCGCCCGGCGCGGCGACCTGGGACAGGGCCGGGGCGGGCGTCCACACGGGCGTCGCCGCCAAGGCCGGATGCTCGGCCGGCGCGGCCGGCGCGGCCAGCGAGCGAGACGCGCCGGCTTGCGCGACCAGGTCGGCTCGAGGAAGCGGCACGGAGACCATGGCGGCGCAACTGCACTTGAAGCGAAAGCCGGCCATTCCGCTCGGCGCGCTCCAGTGGGCGCCGCAGGCAGGGCAGTCCACCGGCACGCCTTGGCCCTCCGGATGTTCCCTTCCAGCGGGCCAGCCGCGCCGTTGCGACTCGTCGGGTCCCATCAGCGGCCGGCCCCGGGACTCGAGGGCAACGCGAGCCTCAATTGAACCGCCTTGAGCCGCGCCGGCAGCAGCACGGCCACGCTGGCCTCGGGCTTCTCGAGCAAGCTCGACAAGGCCACCGTGGTCGCGTCGAGGACCACGCCTTGCTCGTCGACGAGCTCGACCTGCGCGCGCGACCCGGAACCCACGGCTTCGCGCGCCGCGCGCTCGAGGAGGGTTCCCGCTTCGCCCACCAACTTGGCGAGGTCCGCAGGCGAGTTCGGATACGAGGGACCACGCCGCACCTCGACTCGGTAGGCGCCCATCGAGCGTTCGGCCTTCACCGTCAGCAACTCGCCGAACGGACCAGTGCTGGCGACCAAGGGTTCCCTGCGCGCCTCCAAGGCCTGCTCCCCGATGCCGGACCGCCAGAGCCACATGACGCCAGCGAACAGCAGTCCAGCGGCGACCAGGAGCATCTCCCTCCGCCCCAGCGCGAAGCGCTTGGGAGGCGTCTCCGCGGAACTCGACGCGACCTCGGCGACGCGCACGCGACTCAGGGGCTGCACCTTGCCCTCCTTGCACAGGAACAAGGTCTCGACCATCTGGTCGGGGTATTGGAGCCTCGCGTGCAGCGTTGATTCGACCGTGCCTTCGCGGGCGCAGGCCACGACGGCCGACAACGCCTCGAGGAAGCGGTGCTGCGCGGACTCGTCGAAGCCCTTGCCGGAAACGCGGACCGACTTGGGCAGCAGGCTGAAGCGCGCTCCCGAGCATTCGAGCTCGAACGGTCCGAGGCCGGCGCGGCCGAGATGGTCGACGGCGGCGCGCAGGGCCGCCACGTCGTCGACGCGGCCATCGAGGATGCCGCCAAGCTCGACCTGCTGCGGTGCGCCGGCCGGCGGCGGTTCGGGCAAGCTCACGCGGCTCCTCCGGAGATCTCGGGCACGGAGGCCAGCGGCTTCCAACCTTCGAAGCCCTCGCGCCAGACGAGCGTGTCATGCCTCAGCCGTCCCATGCGCAGGAGATGCAGCATGTCCTCGAGCTCGAGCGGGCCCACGCGCTCCGCTCCATCGGCGTAGTACCAGTTGTGCCTGGGCGGCACCGGCGGCGGCAGCGCCACCGGCGAGGAGCCGTTCGCGGTGGTGTCGATCTGCAGCACCTGGTCGTGGGCCGACAGGCGGCGATCCGTCAACTCCTGTCGCGCGTCCGCCACGGCCCGGTCCTTGGCGAGCTGTTCGCGCAATTGGCGGTTGGCCAGCTCCAGCCTTTCCTTCTCCTGCGCCGCCGCCTTCAAGTCGGGCAGGACCAGCACGAGGATCAAGCCGAAGCAGGTGAAGAAGCAGCCCACGAAGAACCAGCCCACGGGACTGCGTCCACGACCGTGCGCCACGGCCGCGCAGATGGCTCCCATGAATGCCATGGCGAACAGTTGGACGAGCACTTCGGCTCCGCCGCTTTGGGGAATGGCGATGGCGATCATGCGACAGCGTGACTTGCAGTCGTGAACTGGGAATGGAGCGGCCGGGGGGGGGGGGCAGGCCGCGACGAGACAAGGATCCCCGCGGACGGCGAGCCGGTCAAGTCGCCCGTCGCGTTCGACGCGCGCGTCAACCGGCGAGGTCGACGCGGCCGCCGCGCTCGCCGGGCTGCAGCAATGGCGCCAAGCGCGCGCGGGTGGCGCGCACGCGCTTGATGCGCTCGCCGCATAGCTCGAGCTGCGTGCGCGCGCGATCCTCGACGATGGCGTGCAGCGACAGGAGCTCGCGCACGGCGCGCGCGCAGGCTTCGCGCTCGGTCGCGGGCGCGCGGCGCGACTCCTCGACCAGGG
>JBEBCR010000081.1:0-14196 GCA_041157565.1 Planctomycetota bacterium
CGATAGGATCCCCGCGGCAAGTCCCGCAGGCGCGCCACCCCATCGTCGTCGGCGCGCAAGTCCCCGCGCCAGGCCCCGTCGGCGATCCAGTCGGCCACGCGCTCGCCGCTCGACTCGTCGACCAGCTCGAAGGCCTCGCCCGCCAGCGCCGCGCCGGCGCGGCGCAGCTCGAGATCGAGCCCGCCGAGGCGGCGCACGGGCAGCGCGACGCGCCCTTCCGCGGCGGCGAGCGCGAGGCTCCCGGGCCACAGCCCCGCGCCGCCCCAGCGCAGCTCCAAGGCGGCGCCGCAGGTGGCGCGGAAGCCGCCTGCGCCGAGTCCATCGAGGTCGATCGACAAGAGGCTGTTGCGCGTCGTCCTCGAGAGGACCTCGAGCGCGACGCCAGCGACGGCGACGCCTTCGTCCTCGGCGCGCACCTCGATCGCGCAAGCCCGAGGCGCGCGCAGGCGCTGCGTTCCATGCGCGTCGGGATCGAAGGCGAACTCGCTCCAAGTCCACAATTCGCGCCCGATCGCCACGGCCTCGCAGGCGAGTCGCGCACCAGGCTCCTCGTGCAGGTCGACCACGCCGCGCTCGACGACGCGCCGTCCGGCGCACGGCCCCGTCGCGGGCGCCACGAGGACATGGCCCAGGTCGATGGACAGCGGCGAGTCGTCGTCGTCGACGAGCAGCAGGCGCCGCCCTTGGCGCGGCAAGCGCAGGACGATCTGTTGCGAACGCAAGTCCTCCTCCCCGAGCACCACCCGCAGGAGCGGACGCAGGTCGTGCGACTGCACCTCGAGCGCCACGGGGGCGCCGCGCCGCCAAGTCGCGACCTCGTCGATGCCGGGTCGCGAGTGCGCCCAATCGTCGTGCCCGTCCGATCGGGCGACCAGCAGGCCGAAGCGCCGGTCCTCGCCCTCGAACTCGAGGCGCACCCGCAACGGCTCGAGTCCGCGCAAGTCCCACGCCGCGCGCGTCCGCGCGCCCGCTTCGAGCCGGACGCGTCGCAGCAAGTGGCGTCCTTCGTCGCCCGCCAGCACCACGACCCGCTCCCAGCCCGGGCGCAAGCCCTCGACGAGGCAGCGTCCATCGACCAGGGGCTCGCGCACGTCGGGCATGTCGGGCAGCCAGACCCAGCGCGGCTCCGGCAAGGACTCCCAACCCTCGACCTCGACGAGGAGGCTGGCCGTGCGCCGCAGCCGGAGCGGCGCGAGCCCGCCCTGCGCGTCGCGCGTCGCGCCGCCCTCGAAGGTCGCGTAGCCGGGGGCCGAGACGACGAGCCACGTCTCGCCATCGCGCCAGCCGCGCACGAGCGCCTCGCCCGCCGCGTCCGTCGACGCGACCTCGTCGGTCGAGCCCACGATGGTCGCTCCGCGCATGGCCCACGCTTCGACGCGCGCCTCCGCCACGGGCGCGAGGGTGTCGGCGTCGACCACGCGCACGCGCTCGGGCTTGGGGGGCAAGAGGACCAGCTCGACTTCGACGCGCCCGCCTTCGCTCGCCGGCCGCGCCTCGATCCATCCGGAGCGCCAGCCGTCGGCGCGCGACGCGGCGAGCGAGACCGTCGAGCGCGCGAGGCTCGGCAGATGGAAGCGTCCGTCGCGCGCGCCCTGCACCAGGCGGTGCATGCCGGAGGCGGAACCCTCGCCATGCCACTGCAGCACGTACTCCTGCGCCGGAGCGCCCTCGACGAGGACGCGACCGCCGAGCGACCAGCCGGGCTCGAGCACCAGCGTGGTCGAATAGCCGCTCTTGTCCTGCTGGAAGCTGCCGGACAAGGGCGCGTGGCCTTCGGCCTCCACCACCACTTGGAGTTCCCCGGGAGCGCTGCCGCGCAGCACGATCTTGCCCTCCGAGTCGGTCACGCCCTCCGTGGAGATCGAGTGCGCGCCTTGCTGGTTGCGCGTCTTCACGAGGGCTCCGGCGACGGGCGCTTGCCGCGTGTCGACGACGGAGACGAACAAGGCCATCGCCGGTTCCAGCACGAAGTCGTGGCGCACCAGGGCGCCCGCGGAGGGCGGAGGCGAGATCACCAGGCACTCGCCCCAGTGCTTCATGGCGTCCACCTGCAGCGAGAACCCGTCCCCGGGGACGACCGGGATGCGCGCCGGGCCGAAGCTCCCGTCGTCGCGCACCTCGATCCCGCCGTGGTCGTGGTAGGACGCGCCGAAGGTGCGCGGCACCACCGTGGCGCGCGAGCGTTCGGCGCCGCTCGGGAAGCGCACCGTGCCGTGCAGCACGAAGGTCGGCGCGAGAGGGAGTTCCACGCGCGCCTCGTCCTCGGCGACGGGGCGCGGCGCGCTGGCGAGTTCGCCCAGTTCGGCCCACGCCACCGTGCCTGGTTCCTGCCGTGGCAGCCGCGCCACGCCGCGCTCGTCCGCCAACGCCGATTGCACCACGCCCGGCGTCGTGCCGCGGGTCTGGCCGGTGCCGCGCGGACGAGGCGCCACGCGCACGATGGCGCCGGCGGCCGGCAGGCCGCTTGGATCCAGCACCACGCACTCGACCA
Source organism: Planctomycetota bacterium (assembly GCA_041157565.1). GTDB lineage: Bacteria > Planctomycetota > UBA1135 > UBA1135 > SXXH01. The sequence goes on from JBEBCR010000081.1 coordinate 2,492, forward strand.
GCGGCACGCGGCAGAGCACCACCTCGGACGGCCAGGAGGACGCCTCCAGCGCGCCGAGGCGACGGGACGCGCATGCCCCGTGCACGACCCACGCCGCGGAGCCATCGGCCAGCACGGGAGGAGCGTCCAGCACGATGCGTCCGTCGGCTCCACTCGTTCCAAGCAGGCGGGTCGCGGCAGCGTCGCGACGCTGCACGTACTTGGCTGTCTGCCCGGCCCGCGTGCGTCCATCGTCGAGCTGCGCGACGAGCCGCGCGCCCTCGAGCCCTCGACGCGCCTCGTCGACGACGAGCAAGGCGAAGCCCGCTTGCATCCGCGCCGCCGCGACGGCGCGTGGAACTTCCGGCGTCGCGCCGGCCACGGGTCCCGCAGCCTCGGCGAGCGCGGGCGACGCGCCGTCCGCGGCGGCGCTGGCGAAGTCGCCCGCCTGCGACTCCTCGAAGGACGGGGCCCGTGCCGCGCGCAACCACCAGACGGCCAGGAAGATCGCCGCCACGAGGGCCGGACGCCAGGAACGCGACCACGACATGCTCATCCTCCTTGGACCTCGAGTCCGCCGAATCTCATCCGCGCACGAGCGGCTCAGGGCGAATTGCGCGTCGGCCCTTGGAGCGCGACGCCGCGCCGCGCCGGCTGCGCTTGCTCGCCCCCTCCGGCGCCTTGCTGGATGTTCGACATGCCGAGCACGCCCGTGGTGCCGGAGCCGGCGCGCGTCGGCGAGCACCACGCGCCCAGCACGAGGACCACGAGCCCCGCGAGCACGCACCAGGCCGCGAGCCCGCGATGGACGCCTTCGCGCCAGCCTTCGTGGCCTTCGCGCGCGAGCTCGCGCCCGCCAACCCGCCTTGTCCCTCGTTCAACCATGGATCCACGCCTCCCTGCTCCAGTCCCCATGCCGTTCGTCGATCATTGCGCGCACGCGCGGCGCGGTGGCCGCCTCGCCGCGCCCGAGGTCGCCGTCGCGCCGGCGCCAGCCGCCGCGCAAGGCGTGGCGCACGACCCCGACGCCGAACTCGTCCAGCGTTCGCGCCGCCTGGCGCGCCATGAGCTCGTCGCCGGCGCGACACGCGCCACGCAGCGCGAGCAGCCATCCCTCCACGCGTCCGGGCAGGAAGGTCGCCGCGCGCCAGTTCCAGCGCGCCCCGCGAAGCCAGTCGCCGCGCCGACGCGCGGCGGCCTCGAGCAGGTGGCAGCAAGCGGCCGAGTGGCGCGGGTCGACGGTGCGCGCGAGGAGCGCCTCGAGCTCGGCGTCGTTCGCGCTCCAGTCGCCGAGAAGCTGCGCGGCGCCGATCGAGTGGATGATGGGCACGGGTCCCGGACGCAGCGACTGCTCGAGCGCGCACAAGTCGGCGACGCACGCGCGCGTCGCGCCGCGCGCCACGGAGACGAGGTCGATGCGCCCTTCGTCCACGGCGAGCCGCCGGGCGGTCGGCGCCAATTGATCGAGCCGGCTGATGGAAGGCGGCTCCGTCGAACCGCGCTCGAGGCCGTTGGTCGCGCCAGCCGCTCCCGACAGGCGCATGAGCTCGGTCCATGCCAGCAATTGGCACAGCTGCACGAGCTCGTCGGCGTGCACGCGCCGCAGCTCGGCCTCGGCGGCCGCCTGCAGGTTGTTCGAGCGAGCGGCGCCGGCGCCGCCACGCGCCCAGCGCAGGCCGCCTACCTCCTCGAGCAGGGACAGCACCTCGTCCGAGGCGCGCTCGCCGACGCCGCGCCTCCATGCGTCAAGCAAACTTGACGAACCGGACCGCGGATCGCCGCGGCGGATCGACTCCTGATCGACCAGTTCCATGCGCTCAACCATCACCGACTCCTTGTGGATCTCCGAGGATCGCGCCCAACGCGCGCCGCAACGCGTCGCGCGCCTCGTCCCGTTCGACGCCGCGCCGCGCGGCGTGCTCTTCGATCGAGGCGCCATCGATGCAGCAGTCGAAGTACGCCGTGCGCGCGGCCGCGTCGCACGAGTTGAAGGCGCGCACGCGGGTCGCCGCGGTCCGCGGATCGATCCCGAGCTGTTCGACGAGGTGGCGCTCGGCCTCGCCGTGTTCAGGGAGCGCTCCTCCCGCCCAGGCGCGCGCGCCCTGCAGACGCACGAGGTCGTCGACGGCGAGATCGATGGCCAGCAGGCACAACTCGCCGGGCTGCGCGCCGGGGCGCGCGGCCAGCTCGAAGGCGAGCCGGGCCAGGCTGCGCACCTCGAGGTGCGCGGGATCGACCAGGAGGGCGCGCTCGCGCCAGCGCTCCTGGCAACGCCGCGCCAGCTCCAGCTGCCCGCCATCGCCGAGCACGGACAGCCATGCGGATGGCGCCAGGTGCGCGGACGCAGGACGCTGCGAGCGCGGCGCAGGCTCGAGCAGGCTTGGATCTTGGAGTGCGGAGTCGCCCGGGAAGGACGACGGCGGGGGGGTGTCCGTCAACGAAGCACCTCGCGGTAAGGACGGGAGGAGGACCGACGCCTGCATCGCACCGCTGTTGTCGGGATTTCGCCAGCCCAGGCCCCCAACCGGCCTTCCCGCCGCCGCCAGCGGGGCTTGTCCGAAGTGGCGAGATCGCGAATTCCCCAGTTCGCCTTCCGCCTCGAGCGCGCGGGCGTCGGCCCAGGCCACGCCGCACCCGGCGGCCAAGGCCGCGGCGTCTGTCAACTAAACTTGACTACGCGCCCGGCGTCGAGCCGCCGAAGCGCTGGCGCCACTGCTGGTCGAGCGAGCGCAGCTTCCAGTCGACCTGCGCGTCGCGCGCCAGCGCCTTGTCCAAGGCGGCCCGCGCCTGGTCCTTCTCGCCGCGCTCCATGCGCACGGCGGCGAGGTTGCTCCACGCCGCCGCCGAGTCGGCGTGCTCCAGGGCGCGCTGCGCGGACGACAACGCGCCGTCGAGGTCGCGCAGCATGGCGAGCGCCCAGGTCAGCTCCAGCCAACCCGCCTCCAGCGTCGGCGCGCGACGCACCACGAAGCGGAAGCGCGCCGCGGCCTCCGGCCACTCGCCGGCGAGGCGCGCGGCGACGCCGCAGGCGTGGTGGGCGAAGGGATGGCCCTGGTGGATGTGCGTGGACTCGATGGCGAGCACGCGCAGCGCCAGGACGCGCGCCCGGTCGCCCGGACGGTCGATGCCGCCGTGCTGCGCGAGTCCGCTGCTGATCGCCTCGTCGCGCGCGCGCTCGACCTCGCCCAGGGCGGCGAGGATGGACTCGAGGTGCACCTGCATGTCGAAGCGCTCGCGCACCCACAGGCCGGAGGTCTCCCCCGCCGCCTCCGGGGGCAACCGCGCGCGCTGCGCCGCCTGCAGGCGCGCCACCTCGAGCGCGGCGTCGCACCACACGTCCAAGGCCGCCGAACGCGCCCAGGCGTGGACGCGCTCCACCTCGCCCAGCGCGTCGGGGATCCCCGCGCGCAGGTCCGACAGGCGCCAGCCGCTGGGCCACGGACCATCGGCGCCGAGGAAGGCGAGGTCCACGAGGCGCGCGCCTTCGTCGCGCGTCGTCGGCAGGGGGCGCGCCACGAGCGAGTGGTCGGGCATCTGGGCCGCGCCCCACGGCGGCTTCGGCGCGTCGGAGCGCGGCTCGAAGGCCACGAACGTCCCTTCGTGCAGCGAGACGAACTGCGCGCCCGGCGGCGGGACGGGACGCAGCGTGGGCGCGAGGCGGCGACCATCGGCCAGCGACAGCACGTCGAGCCACGTCGGCGGCGGATCGTCCGGCGCGGGTCGCGCTCCTTGTCCGGCGTTCGCGTCCATCGTCGTCCGCGCGTCGCGCTCAGAGCTTGTTGAAGCCGTCGAGCGCCGCGACCTTGTAGGCCTCGGCGAACGTCGGGTAGTTGAAGACGGTGTCGCGGAAGTAGTCGAGGGTCCCGCCCAGCGCCATGACCGCCTGTCCGATGTGGACGATCTCCGCCGCCTGCTCGCCGATGGCGTGCACGCCGTGCACGCGCAGCGTCGTCGGATCGAACAGGAGCTTGAGGAAGCCGTCTTCCGCGCCGACCATCATGCCCTTGGCGAGCTCGGCGTAGCGCGCCATGCCCGTCTCGTAGGGCGTCCTGGAGGCCGTCAGCTCCTCCTCCGTGCGTCCCACCATCGAGATCTCCGGGATGGTGTAGATGCCGTAGGGCAGGCTGGTCATCACGCGGCACGACTCGGTCTCGAACAGGCAATTGACCGCGTTGCGGCCCTGCTCCATCGAGGTCGAGGCCAGCGACGGGAAGCCGATGACGTCGCCGGCCGCGCAGATGTGCGGAACCTCCGTCTTGAAGCCGCCATCGACCTTGAGGCGGCCGCGCGCGTCGGCGACGAGCCCGGCCTGCTCGAGGCCCAGGTTGTCCGTGTTGACCTGCCGGCCGACCGCGTACAAGAGCCCGTCGCCGTGGATCTTCTTGCCCGACTCGGTCTCGGCCTCGACTCGGCCCTTGGCGTCGCGTCCAACGTGCTTGACGGTCTCGCCGAGGCGGAAGGTGGTGCCCTGCGCGCGCAGTCGCACCATCAGGTGCTCGACCACCTCGTGGTCGCAAAAGTCGAGGACGCGCGGACGCTGGTCGAGCACCGTGCAGCGGATGCCCATGGCCGCGAACATCGAGGCGTACTCGAGGCCGATCACGCCCGCGCCGACCACGACCAGCTCGTGCGGCAGCTCCTCGAGGCCGACGAGCTGGTCGGTGAGGAAGATGCTGCGTCCGTCGACCGGGATGGCGGGGTTGGTGGCGGCGCGCGTGCCGCAAGCCACGAGCACGTGGCGCGCGTGCACGATCAGGGGTTCGCCGTCGCCCTCGACCGACAAGGTGTGCGGATCGAGGAAGCGCGCGTGCCCGCCGAGCACCTGCACGCCGTTGCGCTTGAGCTGCGCGGCCACCACCTCCATCTCGCGGCGCACGACGGCGTCGAGGCGCTGGCGCAGGTCGGCCATGGTGATCCTCTCCTTGACGACGTAGTCGGCGCCGTAGAAGGAGCGCTGGCGCAGGCCGGTCAGGTGCAGGATCGCCTCGCGCAGCGTCTTGCTGGGGATCGTGCCGGTGTGGACCGACACGCCGCCCAGCATCGCGCGCTTGTCGACGATGGCGACGGACTTGCCCAGCTTGGCGGCGCAGATGGCGCCCTTCTGGCCCGCGGGCCCGCTGCCGATGACCACGAGGTCGTACGAGTTGGGCTGCATCCTAGGGCGGCGAGGTTAGCGGCGCGGCGCCGGGCTTGCACGCTTCCCGCCCCGGGAGCGAAGCTTGGGGCGAGGATGGGACGAGTCGCGGGGTTGGTGTTGCGCGCCTTGCTGGCGCTGTCGCTGGCGTCGCCCGCGCGGGCCGTGGGCGAACTCGGGCCGCCGATCGTCGGGACGCGCTTCCGACTGCGCAGCGAAGGCCCGATGGACGAGGCGCGCGAGTGGCTCGCCGTGCTGGAGGCGGCTTGGCCGCAGTACGTGGCATTCTTCGGCGAAGCCCCCAAGCTGGGTCGCGACGAACGACTCGAGGTGCAGGTGCACGAGACGGGCGAGGCGATGAACGCCGCGCTCGAGGCCGACGGCGTCGGCCGCATCTCCGCGGGCGGCATCTACGCCTTCAAGACGCGCAAGGCCTACTTCTTCCGCCAGCCCTCGGCGTGGTACACGCGCGCGCTGCTGATCCACGAGTGCGCGCACCAGTTCCATTCGCGGCTCGAAGGCGACAAGGACCGTCCGGGCTGGTACGCCGAGGGCGTGGCCGAGCACCTGGCGCAGCACGCCTGGGACGGGGCCAACCTGCAGCTCGGCATCGTCGCGCCCATCTCGCTCGAGGACTACCCCGGGGCCGCGCTGGCGCAGCTCTCGTCGCCGGGCCTGGACTTCGCCGCGCGCCTCGCCGAGGGCTCGTTCGAGCGTCCGCTGGGCATGCACCTCGTGCGCCTGCTCCAGCGCCGGCACGCCTCCGCCTTCCGCTTGGCGCGCAAGAAGCTCGACGCGGGGCGGCCGCTCGACCCCGCCGACTGGGCGCGCTTCGGTCGCGTCCAGGAGCTCGAGGCGCAGCTGCGCGCCATGGTGGCGGCGGAGCAGCAACCCTTCCGCGTGGGCTTCGTCGATTGGGACGCGCGCAAGCTCGAGGAGCGCGAAGACGGCCCCGCGTGGTCGTTGCGCGGCCACGCGCCCGGCGTGGTGTCGGGGGCGCACGCGGTGCGCGAGTGCGCGTGGCTCGAGTTCGAGGTCGCGTTCCCGCGACAGCTCGGCCGGCTCGGCGCGCAGCTCGATTGGATCGCCACCAACGACCACACGGTGCTGCTCGCCGGGCGCGACGGCACGAGCTGGGTCCAACGCATGGCGCCGGATGGCCGCTGGACGAACCTCGTCGAGCCCCGCAAGCTGCCGGAGAAGGACGGATCGGCCGACTTCGGCGCGCGACGACTGCGCATCGAGCGCCGCGCGGACGACCGCGGCGCGCCGCTCGCCGCGGTGCTGGTCGACGGCCGCGAATTCGTGGTCGTGCCCGTGCGCAACAGCCACTTCGGCCCGGCCTTCGACTCCGGCGCCGCCGACTTCGAGCGCATCCGCTACGCGCCGCTGGCGAGCGCCCTCGACGAGTCCGGCGCCGGCGAGGGCGGCCCGGCCCGGCGCTGAAGCGGACGCGGCGCGACTTGTGGCTTTGGCGTCCACGGGCGACACTCGTGCTTCCCAGCCCGAGGCCCCCGCACGCCCCTCCCTCCCATGCGCCGATTCCTCGCCATCCTCGCAGCCGCCGCGCCGCTCCAGGCCCAGTCCGTCGTCGACTGGAGCGTGCGCCAGGACGGTGGACTGTCGCTTTCCGACTACGCGCACTCCATCGCCATCGCCGTCGACGGTTCGGTGCTGATGGCCGGCCGCGGCTACAACCAGACCAGCGGCTCGCCTCCCCCGCCGCCCACCACGGACGCCATGCTGACCAAGCTCGACGCCAACGGCGTCGTGCAGTGGTCGCGCCGCCACGACGGCCCGCTGTCGGGCGACGAACGACTCGAGCGCGTGGTCGTGGCGAACGACGGCGTGATCTGGAGCGGCGGCTCGGCGGGCGGGTACGCGGCCGGCTCCTACCAGATCACTTCGCTGCTCCTGCGCCACGACTCCGCCGGCAACCTGCTCGGCAGCCGCGGGTTCGGCGACGCGAGCGGCCCGAACAACATCCGTTCGCTCGCCGTGGCGCCGGACGGTTCCGTCCATGGCTGCGGCCACGATGGCGCGAGCGGCGGCGACGCCGTGGTGTGGCGCTTCGACGCCAACGGCGGCACGACCTGGATGGCGCGCATCCCCGAGGTCCACCCCGGCGCCTACGACACGGCCTACGAGCTGGCCTTCGGACCCGCGGGCGAAGTCTACGCCTGCGGCCTGCTCGGCACGGTGCCCGGCGGCACCAGCCAGGACTCGTCGGCCTTCGTGGCGCGCATCGACGCGGGCGTCGTGGCGTGGACGCGCGTCGTGGCCGGCGCGCCGGGCGCGGCCAGCGTGTTCTACTCGATCGCCGCCAACGCGCAGGGCGCCACCTGCGCGGTGGGGACCATCTTCAGCTCCACGAGCGCGCAGAACGGCGCCGCGCTCGTGCACGACGCCAATGGCAACCTGCTCGTGCGCAGCGACTACCAAAGCGCGCAGCCCGACTACGCGCGCGGCGTGGCCGTCGACCCTTGGGGGCGCTTCTTCGTGGGCGCGGACGGGTACTTCGGCGCGACGGGGCGCGACTTCGCCTTCGAGCTCCTGGCGACCACCGGACCGTTGTGGCGCGTCGTGGTCGATGGCGGCGGGGCCGCCGACGACTCGCTGCGGCGCGTGTGCGTGCTGTCCACGGGAGACCTGGTGGCGGCGGGCACGGGCCCCTCGACGCCGGGTGGCGGCAACGACGCGCTGCTCTTCGGTCTCGACGCCACCGGCGCGACGCGCTGGACGAGGAAGCTCGCCACGAGCGGCTCCGAGCAGGTGTTCGGCCTGGCGGCCGGCCCGTCCGGAACCGTGGTCGTCGGAGGTTGGCTCGACACGCAAGGCGTCGCCAACTCCAACGACCAGTGGTGCGCCAAGCTCTCGCGCACCGCGCGCGCCTTCTGCACCGGCGAGGTCGCGTCGAACTGCCCGTGCGGCAACGGCTCCACGCCCGGGCTGCAGGCGGGCTGCGGCAACTCGCTGGGCGCGGGCGCGCGGCTCGTCGACGCGGGCTCCTCTTCGCTCTCGGCCGACACGCTGTCGCTCGCGGGCGCGGGCATGCCCAACTCGTCCTCGCTCTACTTCCAAGGCGCCGGCTCCGGCTCGGGCGTCGCGTTCGGCGACGGCTTGCGCTGCGCCACGGGCGCGACGATCCGGCTGGCGACGCGGGTCAACGCCTCCGGCGGCTCGACCTATCCGTCCCCCGGCGAGCCCTCCATCTCGCTCCGCGGGGCGGTGTCGGCGCCGGGCGTGCGCAGCTACCAGGTGTGGTACCGCAACAGCGCGTCGCACTGCACGCCTTCGACCTTCAACCTGTCGAACGGGTTGCAGGTGATCTGGACGCCCTGAGCCGCTCCGCCGGCTGTCCAGCCGATTGGACATGGGCCGCCGGCGGCCGGCGCGTCCTCGTGGAGGTCCCGCGCCGCGCCCGACTTGGGCGCCGGGAAGAGTTTTCCTGCGCCAAACGGCGCAGGCGAGGCCGAGAAACAAGGGTCCCGGCCATGAACACGCGCATCCTAGTCGTAGAGCCCTCCCGCCCCGCATCCAGCGCCTCGAGCCTGATGGCCTTGCTGCCCTCCGACGTGGAGGTCCTGCGCGCCAGGGACGGGGAGGAGGCCCTGCAGCGCATCGCGCGCGACGAGGTCGACTTGCTGCTCGCCGACGGCGGAGCGCTGTCGGAGGACGACGACCTGCTGCAGCGCGCGCGCCTGGCGCGCCCCGAGGTGCTGCGCCTGTTCGTCGTGGACCCGCTGGAATCCGCCGAGCGCGCGGCGCTTGGCGTGGACGCGCACGACACGCTGGCGCGCGGCGACGACGACGCGCGCCTGCGCGGGGACCTGCTGCGCGCGGTCGAACTGCAGCGGCGACTAGCCACGCCGCGCCTGCAGCACCTCTTGCGCCACGTGGAGCACCTGCCTTCGGCTCCGGCCTTGTGGCAGGAGTTCGTCGCGCGATCAAAGGACCCCAACACCACGGTCGCCGACCTCGGCGCCATCGTCCAGCGCGACATGGGCCTGACGTCGCGCGTGCTGTCGATCGTCAACAGCGCCAAGGCCGGCCTGCGGCGCCGCATCGTCGACCCCGGCGAGGCGGCCGCGATCCTGGGACTCGAGTCGCTGCAGTCGCTGGTGCTGTCGGTGGAGACCATGCGCGCCTTCGACGACGCCAGGCTCAAGCACTTCACCGCCGAATCGGTGTGGCTGCGCTCGTGGCGCGTGGCCTGCGCCGCGCGCGCGATCCTCGAGGTCGAGCGCTGCGACAAGCGCCTCGTCGAGGAGGGCTTCCTCGCCGGCTTGATGCACGACTGCGGCGAGCTGGTGCTGGCGAGCTGCCGCGCCGACCGCTTCGAGTTCGCTCGCACGCTGGCGCGCCGCGACGGCTTGTCGCGCGACGACATCGAGGCGCGGCTGTTCGGCGTCGACCACGCCCACGTCGGCGCGCACCTGATGCAGCGCTTCGGCCTGCCGCCCGGCGTGATCGAGGCCGTGGCCTTCCACCACCGGCCCTCGCAGTGGATCGAGCGCGAGTTCTCGCCGCTCACCGCCGTGCACGTGGCCTCGTGCGTGCTCGAGGATCCGCTCAAGGATGGTGGCGACGGCCTGCGCGAGCTCGACCACGCGCATCTCGCCGCCACGGGGCGCTCCGGACGCCTCGAGCGCTGGATCGAGGCCTGCCACAAGGCCTCCGCCTGAGCGCGCCGCGCCCGCTTCAGCACCAGCTGTTGTTGATCACCTCGCCCATGCCGCCGGCGCCGGGGACGATGTAGCTCTTCTCGTCGAGACCGCGCTCCTTCGCCCAGGCCTCGCCCGGGATGCGCGCCAAGGTCTCCGGGTCGCTCAGTCCGCGGTCCACGCGCGCCGTGTACACGACGAGCTCGGGGAAGGCGTCGAGCACGACGCGCAGGTACTCGGGCGTCGCGATCATCGGCAGCGCGACGACGCGCGCCGGACGGCCGTGGTGCTCGAAGTAGTGTCGCAGCGCGCGCACGGTGGTGCCGCCGGTGGCGCCCATCGGATCGGGCAGCAGCATGGTGGCGCCCTCGACGCTGCCGCCGATCTTGCTGCCGGACATGTCGACGCCCACGACGTGGCCGTGGTCGTCCGCCACGCGCGACATGCTCAGGTGGTCGAGGCGCACGTTGCGCTCCGGGAGGATCGTGGCGAGCAGCTCGAAGCACACCTGCGACGGCACGATGCCGGCGCGCACGATGTCGACCACGACGACCTGCGCCGAGGTGTCGAACACCTCGCCGCGCCACACGCCGGCGGCGGGATGCGCGGCGGCCATGCGCGTGGGCACGGCGCTCTGCACGCGCGGCAGCTCGCGGCCGCACGACACGACCAGCAGCGAGTGGTACACGCTGCGCAGGAGCGCGAGCAGGTCGCGGTGCGGCGTGTCGGGCGAGCCGATCTTCGCCAGCGCCGTGGCGTGGAAGCAGTTGTCGAGCACGTGCACGCGCGGGCCGTAGCCGTGCGACAGCTCCCAGTTGCGGTTCACGCGCGCCCCTCCGCCTTGGCGAGGCTCTCCACGAGCCGCCCGACGTCGCGCGCGGGCGTGGAGCACAGCGCCACGCGCACGGCCCCCTCCATCGGCACGACGTACACGCCGTCGGAGCGCATGGCGGCCGCGGTCCGCTCGGCGTCGCGCACGAAAACGGACACGAAGAAGCCGCCTTCGTAGCGCGGGTACGACAAGCCGCGCGCCTGCGCGGCTTGGTTGAAGGCCGCCACGCGCTCGTCGAGCAGGCGCACGAGGCGCGCGCGTTCGTCGTCGACCTTGGCGCGCAGCTCGGGCTTCGACAGGAGCTCGACGGCGGCGAGGATGCCGGCGTGGTTGCAGTTCGACCACGTGCCGCGGCAGGCGAAGGCCAAGGCGTTCCTGATGCGCGCGCGCTCGTCGGCGTCGCGGCTGGCGGCGAGCAGCGCGCCGATCCGCGAGCCGTACTGCGCCAGCGACTTGCTGCCGGTCCAGGCCACGAGGAAGGTGCAGGTCTCGAGGATCGCCTCGGCGTGGCGCTGCCAACGCTGCAGCGCCGGACCGCCGAAGCGCGCGTAGGCCATGTCGAGCAGGAAGGCGACCGGCGCCTTCTCGCCCGCCGCGCGCGTCAGGCGCGCCACCTCGCTCCATTCCCCCTCGTCGAGCGAATAGCCGGTCGGGTTGTGGCACGGCGTGTTGAGGAAGACCAGCGCCCGTCCCTGCTCGGCCAGGCACTCGGCGAGCCCGCGCTCGTACGCGGCGAGGTCGAAGCGCCCCTTGGCGTCGAACATGCGGAAGTCGCGCACGCCGCGGCGCGCCTGCGTGGCGAGCGTGTCGTACGGAGCCCAGTGGAAGTCGGTCGTGAGGAGCGACTGCCCGGGCTCGAGGAACAGCGCGATGGCGTGGTGCAGCGCTCCCGTGCCGCCCGGCGTCGCCGCGGCCACGCACCACGGCGCCACCGGCGTGGAACCGAAGACGTCCTCGACGACGGCCGCGAGGTACGGCGCGTCGCCGCTGATGGGCGCGTAGGCCGCGGCGCGCTTGGCCGGCACGGCGCGCAGCGCCTCGACCACCGTGGGCAGGATGGCGAGCGTGCCATCGTCCTCCATCAGGGCCCCGAGCG
>JBEBCR010000082.1:0-8960 GCA_041157565.1 Planctomycetota bacterium
CGGCCGATGGCGCCTCTTGTCGGAGGACGAGGTGCGCGCGCTGGAGGAGGCCGCGCGTCTCGCGAAGAAGCGCGGTCGCGCCTAGCCGAGCGGCGAGGAAACCAGCCTCGCGGTGTCGAACAGCTCGCGGCCCAGCGCGTCGAACCCACGGACCTGCACCGCGCGCCGCGCCTCGCTCGGCGCGTCCCGCCTGCCCAGCGCGTGCAGCTCGAGGTCCTCGCGTCCGCCGCGCCGCGCCGGCAGCGCGTCCTTCAGGACGCCCTCGCGCGCGAAGCCGAGGCGCGCGGCGAGGCGCAGCGAGCGCGCGTTCGCCGGCGCGGCCCGGATCTCGACGCGCAGGGCGCCCTCGACCAGGAAGGCCGCGGCCAGCACGGCGCAGGCCGCCTCGGCGGCGAGTCCGCGGCCGCAGGCGTCCTCGCGCAGCCAGTAGCCGATCGAGCGCGAGTCCGGCGTCGCGCCCGGGTGCAATCCAGCCATGCCGACGAAGCGCCCGTCCTCGCGCAGCGTCCAGAAGCACTCTTCGCCGCGGTCGAAGCGCGCGCGCATCGACCGCACCAACGAGAGGCGCGCATCCAGGGACAGCGGCTCCTCGCGCGCCCACGGCAGGTGCTCGGCGAGGCGCGCGCGCTCGGCGCGCACGACCTCCTGCAGGTCGCGCGCGTCGGCGGGCTCCACGCAGGCGAGCTCGAGCCGGTTCGTGGTCAAGCGGTAGGCCGGCCCTTGCAGCATGGGCTCGATGCTAGCCGTGCACCAGCGGCACCGACAACCACACCCAGGCCGTCGCCACCAGCGCGGCGGCGAGGTCGAGGCAGGCGCCCAGCAGGAACATCGTGCGCAAGGACACGAGTCCGGAGCTCGCCACGATGGCGTTCGGCGCCGTGCCGGCTGGCAGGGCGAAGTCGCAGGAGGCGGCGATGGTGGCTCCATAGAGGATCGGCAGCGCCTGCTCGGCGCCGAAGGCCTGCCACAAGACCGCCAGCATCACGCCGCAGGTGGCCGTGTTGCTGGCGATGGCCGACAAGCCCACGGTGGCCAGCGTGGCGAGGAGCAGGGCGAGGAACGGCGGCGCGTCGCGCAGCCCGCCCAGCAGCTGCGCCAGCTGCGCGCCCGCCTTGGAGTCGACGACCAGCGCCGCCAGCCCGAAGCTGCCGCCCAAGAGCACGAGCGTGTGCCAAGGCACGCCGCGCACGGCTCGCCAAGGAAGCAGCGGCCGCGAGCCGCCGGAGAGCTTGAGCGCGAGCGCCGCCAGCAGCGCGATGGCGCCTTCGACGTGCGCGGTGCGCAGCCAGGCGGGCGCGCCCGATTCCTCGAGCCGCGAGGCGATGGGCTGGGAGACCGTCCACAAGAGCGCCGTGGCCACGAAGACCAGCGCGATGGCGCGCTCGGCGCGCGACATGGGGCCGAGCGCCTCGAGCTGCGCGCGCAGCGATTCTCGCGCGCCGGCGCCCTGCTCCTCGTTCGGAACGAGGCGCGACAGGAACAGCCACGCCACCGGCAGGAACAGGAGCACGAAGCCGCCGCCCACGATCATGAACTGCAGGAAGCCGATCTCGACGCCGCGCTGCTCCATGAAGCCGGCGAACTGCGCGTTCGGCGGCGTGCCGATCTTCGTCGCCACGCCGCCGATCGACGAACCGTAGGCGATGGCGAGCAGGTAGGCGGTGCCGCGCCGATCGGCGCGCCGCGCCTCGCCGGGGTCGGAGGACAGCGCCACCGCCATGGCCACCGGCAGCATCATGGCCGTGGTCGCGGTGTTGCTGATCCACATCGACACCAAGGCCGGCGCCACGAGCAACCCGGCGAGCACGCGCCGCGGCGAACTGCCGCACAACAGCAGGATCCGCAGCGCGAAGCGCCTGTGCAGGCCGTGCTCCTGCATGGCCGCGCCGATGCACATGCCCCCGAGGAACAAGCCGACGTACGGATCGAAGTAGGGGGCGATCGTCGCCTGCGCGCGCGCCATCGGCGCGAGGTCGTCGCGCAGGATCGGAATGGCCGCGAGGGGCACGAGCGAGGTCGCCCACAATGGCAACGCCTCGAGCACCCACCACGCCGCCATGAGCGCCGCGGCCGCGCAGGCCAAGGCCACCTTGGGATCGTCGCGCAGAGCCCAAGCCGTCGCGCCCGCGGCGCACAGTCCGGCCGCGACGCGCCAAGGACGCTGCGCGACGGACTCCGCTCGAGGCGACATGGCGGGCAGTTTGCCATCGCGCCGCGGTCGCGGCCATGCGCCGGCGCGCGCGGCCATCCCGCGGGGCGGCGAAGTGGCACGCCCGGCAGGATTCGAACCTGCGACCGTCGGATTAGAAATCCGATGCTCTATCCAACTGAGCTACGGGCGCGTGCTGGTCGGGGAGATGGGACTCGAACCCACGACTGGAAGCACCCAAAGCTTCCCCTCTACCAACTGAGGTACTCCCCGGCCTGTGCGAAGGGTGGAGGTTAGCGTCCAAAGGGCAGGCGCGCGACGGGCAGGCCGCGCGGCGGCGTCCGGCGGCTCCGGCGGAAGAGGACATCGTCCCGCGCGCGGGTCTTGCTATCCTCTCCCGCGACGCGACGGATGGCGGGCGGCGCTCCTTGCCCGCGGCTTCGACGCGCTCGCAAGCAACATGAAAGTCCTCGTCGTCGGCAGTGGCGGTCGCGAGCACGCGCTCGTCTGGAAGCTCTCGCGTTCCCCGCTCGCGCCCGAGATCGTGTGCGCCCCAGGCAATCCCGGCACGGCGCGCCACGCGCGCAACGTCCCCGTGGAGGCCGGCGACGTCGAGGGCCTCGTCGCGCTGGCGAAGAAGGAGCAGCCCGACCTGGTCGTGGTCGGGCCGGAGGACCCGCTGGTGGCGGGCCTGGCCGACCGGCTGCGCGACCTGAAGCTGCGCGTGTTCGGCCCGGGCGCCACGGGCGCCAGGCTCGAGGGCTCGAAGGTGCACGCCAAGGAGCTGCTCGACCGCCACCGCATCCCGACCGCGCAGTGGCGCCGCTTCGACCGCTCGGGCATCGCCAAGAGCTACCTCGAGGGCTGCAAGGAGTGGCCGCAGGTCGTCAAGGCCGACGGCCTGGCGGCGGGCAAGGGCGTCTTCGTCTGCGCCGACGCCAAGGCGGCGTGCAGCGCCATCGACGAGGTGATGGAGAAGCGCACTCTCGGCGCCGCGGGCGACCGCGTCGTGGTCGAGGAGTGCTTGGTGGGCGAGGAGGCGAGCCTCCTGTCGATCACCGACGGCGAGACGATCCTGATCCTCGAGCCCGTGATGGACCACAAGCAGCTGCAGGACGGCGACCTCGGGCCCAACACGGGCGGCATGGGCGTCGTCTCTCCCGTGCCGAGCATCGCCAAGCGCGTGCTGCGCCAGATCGAGCAGCGGGTGCTCGTGCCGACCGTGCACGCCCTGCGGCGCGACGAGATCCCGTTCCGCGGCACGCTCTTCACCGGCTTGATGCTGACCGACTCGGGGCCGCGCGTGCTCGAGTACAACGTGCGCTTCGGCGACCCGGAGACGCAGGCCATCGTGCGCCGCATGAAGGGCGACCTGCTGCCGATCCTCGTCGCCTGCGCCGACGGGAAGCTCGGCGAGATCGAGCCGCCCGAGTGGGACGAGCGCACCGTGGTCGGCGTCGTCATGGCCGCGGAGGGCTACCCGCAGTCGGCCAAGAAGGGCGCCGCCATCGACGGCATCGAGGAGGCGGAGCGCGATCCGGACGTGGTCGTGTTCCACGCCGGCACCAAGCGCAGCTTGAAGGGCGACCTCGTCGTGTCCGGAGGCCGCGTGCTGTGCGTGACCGCCTGCGGCGCCGACGTGCACGAGGCGCGCCAGCGCGCGTACGCCGCCGTGGCGAAGATCCGCTTCGACGGCCGCCAGTTCCGCAACGACATCGGCGTGCGCGAGGAATCGCGCGCCGCGCTGCGCCCCGCGCCCGCGCTCGCGCCCGAGGAGCCGGTCGTCATCCAGGAGTCCGACGGCGGACCGGCGCTGCGCCGCCGCAAGCCCGTCGATCCGGCCTGAAGGCCCGCGGACGGCCCATGAAGCACGCCGAGATCGTGCAGCGCTTCGAGGCCTGGTTGAAGACCAGGTCGCTCAAGCTCACGCGCCCGCGCCGGCGCATCCTAGACCGCGCATTCGCCACGCACGCGCACTTCTCCGCGGAAGAGCTGCACGCCTGGCTGGCGGCGGAGGAGGGCGAGGGCGTGTCGCGCGCCACGGTCTACCGCACGCTTTCGCTGCTGTCCGAGGCGGGCTTCCTGCAGGCCTTGGACGCCGAGCGCGGCGTGCTCGTCTACGAGCACGTGCTCGGGCATCACCACCACGACCACATGCTGTGCGTGTCGTGCGGCCGCATCGAGGAGTTCCACGACGAACGCATCGAGGAGCTGCAGCTCGAGGCCTGCCGTCGCAAGGGCTGGCGCCTCGTGTCGCACGACCTGCGCCTGCGCGGCTTGTGCCGGCGGTGCATCGCGCGCCCCAAGGCGGGCGCGGGCAAGTCCGCTCGCCCGGTCGCCGCGCGCGGGCCTTCTGTCAAGAAAAATTGACAGGTCGCGCGGCTTCGCCCCGGGCCGTCCACGCCGACGCGCGGCTTCCGGCTGGCGCCGTGGGCCGCGCGTCGCGTCGAATCGGACCCGCGCCGCTCAGCGGTCGAGGTCGGCGAGGATCTTGTCGAAGACCATGCGCGCGATCTCGCCGTTGGCGACGCCGTACTTCTTGGCCGACACGCGGATCTCGCACTCGTTCAGGTCGGTGGTGGCGACGCTGACGACGACCTTGGCGCCATCGACCTCGCCGCTGGCGGTGCGCGCGGCGTTGTTGGTCTCGATGGGCTTGAGGCTGGCGTGCGAGAGCGAGGTCTTGGCCGAGGCCCAGGTGCGGTTGGCGTCCTGCTTGACGCGGCCGACGTAGGTCGCGTCTTCGAGGACTTCCTGCGAGAGCAGGACGCCGCCGACGACGCCGACGGCCGCGGCGACGCAGCCGCTGAAGAGGGGGGCGAGGAGCGCGATGGTGAGGATTTGCTTGTTCATGTGATCTGTCGCGAGGACTGCTTCGGTTGTGCAGTTTCCGCGAGGCGGGTTCAAGCCCCCGCCGACGATCCATGGCCTCCACAGCGCCCCGGCAGGCTGGAGGGGAAGCCTCGGCGAGCGGCCTTGGCGAAGGCCTCGCGGGGGGCGGCTCGCCCGCCGCGATCCCCGCGCTGCGGCAGCCGCGCTAGACCAGCACCGGCAGGGCGGCGACGAGGCGATCCCAGAAGCCTTGGCCCTCGCCCCGCGTCCGCTCCACGCCCCTCGCCCGCAGCCGGGTCCATTCGGGGTGGTTCCACGGGTCGAGGTTGCGCTCGGGGTGGGGCATCAGGCCCAGCACCCGCCCGGTGCGGTCGCACAAGCCGGCGATGGCGGCCGTCGAGCCGTTGGGGTTGTCCTGTGGTCCCGTGGCGGGGGAGCCGTCGGCCTTCACGTAGCGCAATGCCACCTGCCCGCCCGCCTCGAGGCGCGCCAAGGTGGCCTCGTCGAGCGTCACGAAGCGTCCTTCGCCGTGCGCCATGGGCACGGGGAAGACCGCCCCGGCCTCGATCCAGTCGGCGGCGCAGCGCTCGCCCTTCAGGTGCACCCAGCGGCACTCGAAGCGCGCCGAGAGGTTGTTCGTCAGCGCGATGGTGCGCGGCGGGATGGTCGTCGAGCCGGGCTCGCGCTCGAAGAGCCCCGACTCGACCAGCACCTGGAAGCCGTTGCACACGCCCAGGACCCGCCCGCCGCCGTCGACGAAGCGCGCCAGCTCGTGCGACAGCCCATGGCGCAGCTCGAGGCCGAAGATGCGCCCCGAGGACACGTCGTCGCCGTAGCTGAAGCCTCCGGGGATGACCACGAGCGACGCGCCCTCGAGCAGCGCGGGCCGTTCCAGCAAGGCGTGCAGGTGCACCAGCTCGACTCGCGAGCCGGCGCGCTCCAGGGCGCGCACCGTCTCCGCGTCGCAGTTGATGCCGGCGGTGCGCAGGACCAGTGAGTTCTTCGCGTGTGCCATGTGTGCCTTCGCTCCTCAGGCCTTGCAGCCGCGCTGGTGGGCGGAGCGCAGGTCCTCGATGTCGACGCGCGCGAGACTCGCGCCGCGCGCGCCCGTGAACTCCAGCACGCCCTCGGCGCGGGTCGCGCCCACCCGCGCGTGCGGGATCCCCGCCAGGTGGCTTTCGAACTCGGCGGCGCGCGCCGGATCGACTTCGACCAGGAAGCGCGTGGGCGTCTCCGAGTAGAGCAGCGCCGCGTCGCGGTCGATCCCCGGCGCGGAGCCGAGGTCGCAGGGGACCTTGGAGAGGTCGATGGTCGCGCCCAGGCACCCGCCGAAGGCGCTTTCCGCCGCCGCCACCGCCAGCCCGCCTTCCGACAGGTCGTGGCACGACAGCACGGCGCCGGACTTGATGGCCGAGTGGAGCGCGCGCAGCGCGCGCGGCGCCTCGGCGAGGTCGGGACGCGGCACCGCGCCGCCCGAGAGCCCGCGCACCAGGTGGTGGTGCGAGCCGCCGAAGTGCGCCTTGGTCGCGCCCACGAGGTACAGCGCCGAGCCCGCGCGGCACCAGTCGCTGGCCACGACGATCCCGACGTCGGGCACGATCGACAGGGCCGAGACGAGCAGGGTCGGCGGGATGGCGATGACGCGGTCGCCGACCTTGAACTCGTTGTTGAGCGAGTCCTTGCCGCTGATGAAGGGCGTGCCGTAGGCCATCGCGGCGCGGTAGCAGCCCTCCGAGGCCAGCACGAGCGCGCCCATGCGGTCCTCGTGCGCGCAGTTGCCCCACGAGAAGTTGTCGAGGATCGCGGTGCGGTCGGGATCGCCGCCGACGGCGACGACGTTGCGCAGCGCCTCGTCGATGACCGTCTCGGCCATCGCGCCGGGATCGAGCCGGCCGTAGCGCGGCGAGGCGCCGCAGCCGATGGCGAGGCCCTTCTTCGACTGCGCCAGCGGCTTGATCACCGCCGCGTCGCTGGGCGCGTCGCGCTTGACGCCGGTCATGGGCTTCAGCACCGACTGGCCCTGCACCTCGTGGTCGTACTGGCGCACGATCCACTCCTTGGAGGCGATGTCGGTCGACGAAAGCAGCGACAAGAAGAGCGCGCGATGGTCGGCGACCGCCGGCACGCCGGAGTCCGCCTCGCGCGGCGGATCGAAGCGCGCCTTGCGCGTCGGCTTGGGCGTGCCCTCGTGCAGGAAGTGCAGGTCGAGGTCGGCCTGCACCTCGCCGTGCCAGGTCAGGACCAGCCTTCCGCTGTCGGTGAAGTCGCCGATGACGGTCGCCTCGACGTCCTCGAGGCGGCAGGCCTCGAGCAGCCGCTCGAGCGACTCCTCGGGCACGGCGAGCACCATGCGCTCCTGCGCCTCGCTGATCCAGATCTCCTCGGGCGACAGCCCCGGGTACTTCAACGGCACCGTCTCGAGGCGCACGAGCGCGCCGCAGTCGGCGCCCATCTCGCCCACGGCCGACGACAAGCCGCCGGCGCCGCAGTCGGTGATGGCGCGGTAGAGGCGCGCGTCGCGGGCGCGCACGATCAGGTCGAGCACGCGCTTCTCGGTGATGGCGTCGCCGATCTGCACCGCCGCGCCCGATTCGATCTCGCTCGTCTCGGTCAGCTCGACCGACGAGAAGGTCGCCCCGTGGATGCCGTCGCGTCCAGTGCGGCCGCCGACGACCACGATCTTGTCGCCGGGCCGCACCGACTTGGTGGCGGCCCAGTGCGGCATGATGCCGACCGTGCCCGCGTACACCAGCGGGTTGCCCACGTAGTCGGGGTGCGACCACACGCCGCCGGCGATGGTCGGGATGCCCATGCGGTTGCCGTAGTCGCGGACACCCGCCACGACGCCCGAAAGGATGCGGCGCGGGTGCATGCAGCCCTTGGGCAGCTCCGACTGCGGCAGGTCGAGCGGCCCGACGAAGAACGCGTCGGTGTTGGCGATCGGCTTGGCGCCGAGGCCCACGCCGAGGATGTCGCGGATCACGCCGCCGACGCCCGTGCCCGCCCCGCCGTAGGGATCGATGGCGGAGGGGTGGTTGTGCGTCTCCACCTTCATGCACACGTCGAAGCCCTCGTCGAACTCGATGATGCCGGCGTTGTCGTGGAAGACGCTGACGCACCACGGCTTGGCGAGCTCCATCGTCGCCGCCTTGATCGTCTGCTTGAGCAGGTTGTCGATCACGCGGCCCTCGAACTCGACCCTGCTGGCGAAGGTCTTGTGCTTGCAGTGCTCGCTCCAGGTCTGGGCGATGGTCTCGAGCTCGGCGATGGTCGGCTCGCGCCGCAGTCCCTCGTAGTGCGCCTGCACCGCCCGCATCTCGACGAGGTTCAGGGACAGCGAGCCCTCGCGGCTGGTCTTCAGCAGCGCCTCGTCCGGCAAGCCGCGCAGCGGCACGTGCACCACGCCGTGGCGCGGGCTCTGGCGCGGCAGCGCGTAGGGCAGCGCCTCGCTCGCCACGAGCACGTCCTCGATCGTCTCGTTGCCGAGGATGCGCGTGCAGTGCTCGCGCGCCAGCCGCGGATCGAGCGCCGCGGGCTCGCCCTCGAACTGGTAGACGCGGAAGGTGGTCGCGTGCGGCTCGCCCTTCTCGCGCCAGATGCCCGAGCGCGCCATGGCGCGCGCCACCGTGCTCGCCACGGGGTCCATCACGCCGCTCTTCCTCGCCACGAGCACGCGCAGCACGCCCTCGGTCGCCGCGGGCGCCTCGCGCGGCGCGCACACGACGGCGCGGTCGAGCACGGGGTCGGCGAGGATCTCCTTCGTCGCCGCGTCGACCATCGCGCGCGTGCACTCGGCGGGCAGCAGGAAGCCGCGCGCAGTGCGCACCGAGCGCAGGCCCTTCCAGCCGGCCTCGCGCAGCGCCGCCAGCGCGTGCGCGCCCTCGGGGTCGTCCCCGGCGCGCAGGCGGTGCACTTCGACGCGCCAGGCGGCGGGCAGGGTCTCGGGCGTGGAGGCGGTGGAAGGCTTGGCGGTGTGGGT
>JBEBCR010000083.1:0-15188 GCA_041157565.1 Planctomycetota bacterium
CCTCACCCTCGTTCGGCGCGCCGCTGCTCGGCCTCGCGGCCCTCGCCGGCTCCGCCCTCGCGCAGGCTCCCGCCGGCTACTACGCCTCCGTCGACGCCACCAGCCCCGCCACCTTGCGCGCGACGCTGCACGCCGTGATCGACGACCACGTCAAGATCCCCTACACCGCCACGACGACGGACACGTGGAACGTGCTGGAGCTCGCCTGCCAGGATCCGGCGAACAGCACGCGCATCCTGGACGTGTACAGCAACGCGAGCTACGCCAAGAGCGGCGGCGGCAACCAGAACTACGACCGCGAGCACACCTGGCCCAACAGCTACGGCTTCCCGCAGGACGATCCCGACAACTACGCGTACACCGACTGCCACATGCTGTGGCTGTGCCGGATCGACTACAACTCGGCGCGCGGCAACATGCCCTACCGCTCGTGCTCGAGCTCGTGCCAGGAATACACGACGAGCGCCAACAACGGCCAAGGCGGCGGCTCCGGCGGCTACCCCGGCAATTCGAACTGGGCCAACGGCGCCGGCTCCAGCGGCACGTGGGAGACCTGGATCGGACGCCGCGGCGACGTGGCGCGCGCCATCTTGTACGCCGACCTGCGCTACGAGGGCGGGCAGCACGGCGGCACAGGCTCGAACGAGCCCGACCTGCGCGTCACCGACAACGCCGCGCTGATCCAGACGACGGGCGGCAACGCCAGCGTGGCGTACATGGGGCTCTTGTCCGTGCTGCTGCAATGGCACCAACAGGACCCGCCGGACGCCTTCGAGCGCAACCACAACAACGTGGTGTTCCAGCACCAGGGGAACCGCAACCCGTTCATCGACAACCCCGACTGGGCGTCGTGCCTGTACTCGGGCGCATGCGGCACGGGCGTCGCCTATTGCTTCGGAGACGGCACCGGCGCCGCCTGCCCGTGCGCCAACCACTCGCCGGCGGGCGCGGGCGCGGGCTGCTTGAACTCGCTGGCCCAAGGCGCCGCGCTGCGCGCCACGGGGCTCGCCAGCGTCGCCGCCGACACGGTGGCGCTGCGCGGCGCCGGCATGCCCAACTCCTCGGCCCTGTACTTCCAGGGCACGACGCAGGACGCGCAAGGGACGCCGTTCGGCGACGGCAAGCGCTGCGCCGCGGGTTCGGTCGTCCGCCTGGGCACCAAGGTCAACGCCGCGGGCGGCTCGCAATGGCCGGGTGCGGGCGACCCGAGCGTGTCGACGCGCGGAGCCGTTCCGGCGGGCGCCACGCGCCACTACCAGGTGTGGTACCGCAACTCGGCGGCGTACTGCACGGCCTCGACCTTCAACCTGAGCAACGGCCTGTCGATCGCCTGGGGTCCCTGACGGCCCAGGGCGCGCCCGTCAAGGCTTCTTGACAGGCGCGGGGACGGCCGGAGCCCTGGGCTCGAGCACGGCCTTCAGGGCGCGCGCCGTGTAGAGCAGCGCGCGCGGCACGTGGAAGAAGCCCTTGTACGGGCCGCCCTTGAAGCGCTGCGAGACCGCGCCCTGGCGGTCGAGGTAGCCGAACCACTCGCCGTGGGCGGCGTCGGGGAAGCGCGCGAAGGTCCAATCCGCCACGCGCACCCAGCGCTCGAACCAGGCGCGGTCGCGCGTGTGCTCGAAGGCCTTGGCGCACGCCACCAGCGCCTCGCAGTGCGGCCACCACAGCTTCATCGGCCACTCGAGCTGCACGGGCGAATGGCCCTTCTCGTCGAGGAAGTAGTACAAGCCGCCGTGCACCGGGTCCCAGCCGCGGTCGAGCGACCACTCGATGGCGTCGAGCGCGTCCTCGGCCGCCGCCTCGTCCCCCGTGGCGCGCGCGAAGTCGAGCAGGAACCAGCCCATCTCGATGGCGTGGCCGGGGTTCAGCAAGCGCCCCTCGGGCGAGTCGAGGTCGGAGCCGTCGGCGGCGATCGTCTCGAGCACCACCTTGCGCTCGCGCCGCAGGAAGCGCCGCGCCTCGGCGGCGCAGGCGCGCGCGTCGGCGGCGTGCGGTCCGTCGAAGCCGCCATCGAGCTCCTGGATCAGGTTGAGCACGATCATCGGCACGGCGAGGCCCTTCGAGGGCGCCTCGCCCTCCTCGCGCGACCTGCCGGCGAGGCGCGGATCGGCGATGGCCTCCAGCACCCAGCCGAACACCTCGCGCGCCTCCTTCTCGGCCCACGCCTCGCCGAAGGCGCGGCCGTACTGGGCCATCGCCATGACGTGGAAGCACTCGCTGAAGATCTTGCGCTGCAGCTGCACGGGGCGGCCGTCGCGCGTGGTGCAGAACCACACGCGCCGGTCGGGGCGGCGGCAATGGTCGCGCAGGAACTCGGCGCCGCTCTTGGCCTGCGCCTGGAACTCGGGGCGCGGCTCGAGCTCGGCGTGCAGCTTGGAGAGCATCCACACCGCGCGGCCCTGCAGCCAGATGTGCTTGCGCGTGTCCCACACCGCCCCGTCGCGGTCGAGGCAGTTGAACCACCCGCCGTGCTCGCGGTCGGGCGCGTGCTTCATCCAGAACGGGATGACGGAGCCGGTCAGTTCGTCCTCGAGGCGCGCGCGGCGGCCGTCGATGCGGGTGCGGAGGTTGGCGTCGGCGAGGGGCATCTTGGTGCGGTGCGCGTGCGCGTCGGGTTCAGCGGCTGCGGGCCATCCACTCGCGCCAGCGCTTGTGGAGGGAGTGGGCGCTCGGGAACATCGAGTTGGGCGAGAGGAAGTGCGAGTACTCGAAGGTGATCAGCTTGTCGACCTTGGCGTCGAGGGCGCACTGCATCTTGTGGCGCAGCTTCGGCCAGGCGATGGGCGGGAACTTGATGTGCACGTCGCGGTCGAAGGTCTCGATGTTCGACCAGCTCTGCACGCCGTGCTCCTTGGCGAGCCGCGAGTTGATGGCGAGGAAGCGCGGCAGGTCGCCGAACTCCACGTTGCCGTCCTGGAAGGCGACCACGTCGACGTAGCCCTGGATCTTCCGGAAGACCTGCTTCCACTCCTCGGCGTGCTCGTCGAGCGTCAGCGTCTTGTCGAACTGCTTGGCGCCGCGGAAGTACGGCGAGATCAGGATCGGCAGGCCGGTGGTGCGCTTCAGGTGCCCGGCGAGCTTCTGGTACACCTGCATGACGCCCGGATCGAAGGCGTCGATCTCGTGGCACACGTACCAGCCGCGGAACGCCCCGCTCCTGCCGTGGCGCTGCCAGACCTCGTCGCAGAAGGCGATGTTGAGGTCCGCCTCCTCCATGTGGCGCCCGGAGTGCCAGTACTTGCCCGAGTCGTAGGTGCCGAACCACAGGTCCATGCCGTGCTGCTCGGCGAGCTCCAGGTACAGGGCGACCAGGTCCTCCTCGACGAGGAGGTGCGAATGCAGCGAGCGCAGCACCTTCGAGTCGAAGGTGGCGCGATCCTTGTATCCGGCGCGGATGAGGATGACGGTGTCGATGCCGTCCGCGCGCATCTGGGCGAAGTCGCGCGCCCATTCGTCGCGCCCCCAGTTGGCCGAAGGGATGTCGTGGCTGATCTCGTCGAGGAAGGTGCCGGTGATCATGGTGGTGTGCGTTCGCCCCGCGCGGCCCGTCAGGCCTGCTTGCGGCGCAGGATGATGGTCTCGATGGCGTGCGGCCCGACGGCGAGGCGCACGCGCGCGCCCGACAACGGGAGGACCTCGAGCACGCGGTCCAGCAGGTCGACGCGCTCGGCGGAGGCCCAGCCGTCGGGGGCGCCGCCATGGCCGGGTTGGGCGTTCGGCTCGACGCGCAGGTCGGCCTCGACGCGCTCGCCGGTGCGGTTCCACACGCGCAGGCACGCGGCCCCGTCGGCGCGCGGCTGGATCGCGGACAAGGACAGCGCCGGCGCGTCGCAGCTCGCCAAGGCGCCCGACAAGGGCCCGATCGCGGCGGCCGCGCGCTCGTGCCGGCCGCGCTCGACCTGGAAGGCCAGCGGCGGGTGCGCGTGCAGGAAGGCGCGCGGCGCGACCTCGTGGGCGCGCGCGCCCGCCGGCACGGGCCTCCAGCTGAACGACAGCTCGGTGCCGATCGGCACCTCCTGCGCCATGGGCGTCTGCGCGGCCGGCCCGGCGCCGCAGCGGCGGATCGAGCCGCCCTCGCGCGACAAGCGCCCGACGACCCGCTGCAGCGTCAGCGCGAGGAAGCTCTTCTGGTGCCCGTCGCGGCCGCCGAGGTCGACGAGCTCGTGCTCGAACAAGCCGCGCGTGGCGACCGCGACCGCGCCCTGCGCGTCGCCCGCGACGACGAGGTCGCGGCAGAAGCGCGTCGGGTACTCGCCCTCGCCGGGGTAGCCCTTGCGCAGCTCGGCGGTCTCGGCCGCGGTGGCGGGCACGACGCGCGGACGGCGCGTGAACTCGAAGCACGAACCGGCCTCGGTCTCCACGACGCCCGAGCCGCAAGGCAGGAGCACTCGCAGCCGATGGTCGGGGATGGCGCTCGCCACGACGAGGCGCACGCGCAGCTCGTCGAGGTCGTCGCGCAGCGTGAGCTGCGCCTCGACGCTGATCGGCGCCTCGCCGCCGAAGGCGTCGCCCACCCATTGGGGCGACCACTCGAGGTCGACGAGCATGTGGCTGCCCCAGTCGTCGCGCCAGCACTCGATGCGCGCGCCGTTCTGGCCGCGCGTCGTCGTCGGAGCCGCGCCCTCGGGCAGGCTGAAGCTGTACAGGTCGCCGTCGTCGGGCGTCGACTCGAACAGGAGCAGCTCGTCCCACACGCGGCCGGTGCGCTTGTCGAGCACGGCCAGCGACCCGTTGCGCCGCGCGTCGACCTTGAGCCAGTTGTTCTCGATGCCGCGGCCCTCGATCGTCTCGCTCGCGGCCTGCGGTCCGCCCGCGAGCGCCAGCTCGTAGAAGCACAGCCCCGTGGGCGGCAGCGCGGCCGGGAAGCGCGCCAGGACCAGCGTGCCCGTGCGGTAGTCGAGGTGGCGCGGCGCCATGACCGACTCCTCCTCCTCGGTCTGCAGGAGCTCGATCGCCACGCGCACGGGCTTGCCGTCCGGGCCGACGAGCGAGAGGCGCGACAGCTCGTCGAACGAGAGCGGCCGCGGCCAGTGGACCTCGCACTCGACCACCTCGTCGACGGCCTCGAAGTGCGGGTTGTGCGCCGCCAGCACCACCACGTCCTTCCGCGGCGCCAGCCCCGCGCCGAGCGACAGCTCGCGCAGCGCGTCGGCGACGATGCACTCGACGGTGGTCTGCGCCTCGCGCAGGCGCTCGCGGCCGGCCTCGTGGATCGAGTCGACGCCGCAGCCGCAGATGTCGTCGTGCGGATGGCCGAGGAGCACCAGGCGCCAGGCCTCGTCGAGCAGCGCCAGGTGCCGCTCGCCGGCGCGTCCGAGGCGCGCGACCAGCGGCTCGGCGTGGCGCTCGAGCAGCGCTTCGACCCTGTGGTTGGCGATCTTCAGGTCGATGCGGCTGCTCCACACGCTCGACAGGATCGGGTGGTGCGCGTTGCCGAGCAGCTCGCCGCGGTGCGCCTCGTGCGGCGCGCCGCGCGCCAGCAGCGCGTCGATCGCCGCCTCCACGCCGACGTGCCGCACCTCGACGCCCGGGAGCTTGGCGCGCAGCGCGTCGAGCAGTCCCGGCAGCTCCGGCTGCGGCGGCATGTGGTCGGCGCCGTTGGGCAGCAGGAGCGCGCCGCGCGCCTTGTCGCCTTGCGCCGCCAGCACGGCGCGCGCCAGCTCGACCGCCGCGTCGGCGTCGGGGCGCCGCCCGCGGAAGTCGCCGAAGCGCTCCGGGTGGCCCAGCGCGCAGATGGCGTCGTAGCCGTTCCTCAGGTACACGCCGAGCACGCGCGAGCCGTCGGGGGACTCCCACTGGAACTCGGTGCCCGCGCGCTCCCACAAGTCCTTGGGGACGCCGCGCATGAACACGAAGCTGCGCAGGCCGAAGCGCGCGAGGATCTGCGGCATCTGGCCGACGTGCCCGAAGGAGTCGGGCATCCAGCCGTCCTTCGGGTCGCAGCCCAGCTCGCGCGACTGGTCCATGCCGCGCCGCAGGTTGCGCACCAGCGCCTCCGGCGAGACCAGGAACTCGTCCGGCAGCACGTAGCACGGGCCGAAGGACAGGCGGCCGGCGCGCGCCAGGCGCTCGATGCGCCCGCGCGCGGCGGGCCGCACGCGCAGGTAGTCCTCGAGCAGGGCCGTCTGCCCGTCGAGCGCGAAGGCCGCGAACGACGGATCCCCCTCGAGCAGCGCCAGCACCTCGTCGACGGTGCGCACGAGGGCGTGCCTGTAGCCCTCGAAGGGCAGGTACCAGGCGCGGTCCCAGTGCGTGTGCGAGACCACCAGCGCGAGCGTGCCGGACATCCTCAGGCGCCCTTCCCGTCCTCGAGCTTCGAGTGGTGCAGCTCGACGGGCTTGTGCACGCGGCGCAGCCGCATGTTCAGGAGCTCCACGAGCAGCGAGAACGCCATGGCGAAGTAGATGTAGCCCTTCTCGATGTGCTGGCCGAAGCCCTCGGCCACCAGCATCACGCCGATCATGATCAGGAAGCTCAGCGCCAGCATCTTGATCGTCGGATGGCGCTCGACGAACTCGCCGATGCCGCGCGCGAACACCAGCATCACGACGACCGCCGCCACGACGGCCACGATCATGATCGACACGTGCGAGACCATGCCGACGGCGGTGATGACCGAGTCGAGCGAGAACACGAGGTCGAGCACCAGGATCTGGCCGATGATGGCGCCGAAGCTCGCCGCTTGCCGCGCCTTGCCGCCCGCCTCGTGCGCGCCGCCCTCGAGCTTGTCGTGGATCTCCCACGTCGCCTTGGCGATCAGGAACAGGCCGCCGCCGAGCAGGATCAGGTCCTTGCCGGTGAACTCGCGCTCGAGGAGCGAGAACAGCGGCGTCGTGAGCTTCATCACCCACGAGATGCCGAGCAGCAGGGCGATGCGCATGAACATCGCCAGGAACAGGCCGATGCGCCGGGCCTTCTCGCGCGCCTCCGCGGGCAGCTTGCCCACGAGGATCGAGATGAAGATGACGTTGTCGATCCCGAGCACGATCTCGAGGGCCGAGAGCGTCAGGAGCGCGATCAGGTTGTCGGTAGTGAGCAGTTCGGCCATGCGAGGGGGGATCGCTGGGCCCCTCGGACGGGGCGCGGACGGCGGGTGGAAGGCGCGACACTCTGCGCTATCCAAGGGGGTCCGGGAAAGCGCCCCCGCGCTCCGTCGGCGGCCCGCCGCGGCCGCGGCGCATACAATTGCCCAATTTGGAGGATTTTCCTTGAATATCTTGCCGTCCAAGGCATATTCATGCGCCTCTTGCGCATAAAGACTCCGGTCTCCGTCCCCCACCCACGGAGCGCAAGACCCACAGCCCCCATGTCCCAATCCCCGCTGGAGAAGCCGGTTTCGCCGGCCTCGGAGCGCGCTCGCGACGCCCTGCGCGACGAGCGGCGCGCGCGCATCCTCGAATTGGTGCGCGAACGCCGCATCAAGAGCCAGAGCGAGCTCGCCGAGCACCTCGCCGAGCATGGGATCCACTGCAACCAGGCGACCTTGTCGCGCGACCTGCGCGACATGGGGCTGCTGAAGGGGCCGGCCGGGTACCAACTGCCGCGCGAGGCCGCGCTGGCCGCCGACGACGCCGGGCTCGCGCTGTACGGCGCCGTGCAGAGCTACCTCGAGTCGGCCGTGGTCGCCGGCAACCTCGTCGTGCTCAAGACCCCGGTCGGCGCGGCGACGCCGTTCGCCGTGGCCCTCGACCGCGTCGGCTTGTCCGAAGTGCTCGGCACCATCGCCGGCGACGACACCGTGTTCATCGCCACCGCCGGCGCGCTCGAGGCGAAGGCGCTGGCCAAGCGCTTGGTGGACTTGAAGGAGAAGCAGCGCCGATGAAGGCCGCCGCGAAGAAGAAGGTCGCCGTGCTCGGCGCGTCGGGCTACACCGGGGTCGAGCTGCACCGGCTGTTGTCGAACCATCCGTCGCTGGAGCTGGCGGCGTTCCTGTCGTCGCGCCTGGGCGAGGAACCCGAGGCGCCCGCGCTGCCGTGCGACGCGCCGGTCGGGCGCTTCGAGTGGGAGCGGCTCGAAGGCGTCGAGGCCGTGTTCCTGTGCACCCCCCACCTCGCCAGCGCGCAACTGGCGAAGGAATGCCTGAAGCGCGGCCTGAAGGTGGTCGACTTGTCGGCCGACTTCCGCTTCAAGGACGCCGAGCTGTACCGCGCGACCTACGAGCACGAGCACCCGGCGCCGGAGCTCTTGCCGGAGGCCGTCTACGGCCTGGCGGAGCGCGCGCGCGAAAGCGTGCGCGGCGCGCGCCTCGTCGCCAACCCCGGCTGCTACCCGACCTCGATCCTGCTGCCGCTCCTGCCGCTCCTCGAGCGCGGCCTCGTGGCCCCCGGCACGATCGTGTGCGACAGCAAGAGCGGCGTCTCCGGCGCGGGCAAGAAGCCCTCGGCGCGCACGCACTTCGGCGCCAGCCACGAGAACTTCCTCGCCTACGGCGTCGGCTTCCACCGCCACGGCGCGGAGATCAAGTCGCAGTGCGGCGTCGCGGACCTCGTCTTCGTGCCGCACCTGCTGCCCGTGTTCCGCGGCATCCTGTCGACGATCTACCTCAAGCCCGCCGGCGGCGCGACGGCCAAGGACCTGCGCGCGGCCCTCGCGGAGGCGTACGCGCACGAGCGCTTCGTCAAGGTCTACCCGCGCGGCGTTCCCGAGCTCGACCGCGTGCAGCGCACCAACGAATGCCACATCGCGCTCGAGCAGAACGGCTCGACCGTGGTCGTCGTCAGCGCCATCGACAACCTGCAGAAGGGCGCCTCGGGCCAGGCGCTGCAGAACATGAACCTGATGCTGGGCCTGCCGGAGGCGGAGGGGCTGTCGTGAGGATCCTCGCCAAGATCGGCGGAGCGCAGCTGGAGCAGCCGGAGCGCCGCGCGCGGATGGCGCGCGCCGTGCGCCGCGCCGTGGACGCCGGCCACGAGGTCGTGGTCGTGCACGGCGGCGGCAACCAGATCCGCGAACTGTCGCGGCGCCTCGGCATCGCCGAGCGCCAGCACGAAGGCCTGCGCGTCACGGACGCGGAGACGGCCGACGTCGTGCTCATGGTGCTGGCGGGCCTCGTCAACAAGGCGCTGGTGCACGACCTGTGCGAGGCGGGCGTGCGCGCCGTCGGCTACGCCGGCGCCGACGCGCAAAGCTTCCACGCGAAGAAGCACGAGCCCGCGGGAGTCGACATCGGCTACGTGGGGGTCGTGGCGCAGGTCGACCCGTCCTTGACCTTCGCGCTGCTCGAGCAGGGCTTCACGCCGACGATCGCCACCTCGGCGCCGCTCGCCGCGGGCGAGCGCGGCCCGCGCGACCACTCCTACAACGTCAACGCCGACCTGGCGGCCGGTCCGCTGGCCGCGGCGCTGCGCTGCGACGCGCTCCTGTTCCTCACCGACGTGCCCGGCGTGCTCGACGCGTCCAAGGCGCGCTTCGCGGCGCTGACGCGCGCGCGCTGCGCCGAGCTCAAGCAGGAAGGCGTCGTCGCGGGCGGCATGATCCCCAAGGTCGACGCGGCGCTGGCCGCGCTCGACGCGCACCCGCGCGGCATCGTGAAGATCGCCCCCGCCGACGGGGACGACTGCGTGCTGCGCGCCCTCGCGGACGACGTCGGCACGCGCTTCCTCGCGTCCTGAACACTTGACACCCGCCACGACCATGCAGAGCACGCTCTCCCCCGCCGCGCCGGCCTCGACTCCGGTCGACTCGCACGTCGTCAAGACCTACGCGCGCAGCCAGGACGTCTTCGTCGACGGCTGCGGCGCGCACGTGCGCGCCGCCGACGGCCGCGTCTACCTCGACTTCCTCGGCGGCATCGCCGTGTCGGCGCTGGGCCACGCGCACCCGCGCCTCGTCGAGGCGCTGCGCGACCAGGTCGGCAAGCTGATCCACACCAGCAACCTCTACCGCCACCCGTACACGGAGGAGGTCGCCACGCGCCTCGCGCGCCTGACCGGCCTCGAGGCGATGTTCTTCGCCAACAGCGGCGCCGAGGCCAACGAGTGCGCGCTCAAGCTGTCGCGCAAGTGGCAGCGCCTGCAAGGACGCCCCGAGCGCACCAACTTCGTCGCGCTGGAAGGCGGCTTCCACGGCCGCACCATGGGCGCGTTGTCGGTGACGCACTCGAAGAAGTACCGCGAGGCCTTCGAGCCGCTCGTGCCGTGCTGCGGCTGGGTCGCGCCGAACGACGTCGCCGCGCTGGAGGAGGCGCTGGAATCGATCCGCCCGGCCGCGTTCATCATGGAGCCGATCCAGGGCGAGGCCGGCGTGCGCGACCTGTCGCACGACTACCTGCGCGCCGCGCGCGAGCTGTGCACGAGGACCGGCACGCTGCTCGTGCACGACGAAGTCCAGGCCGGCTGCGGCCGCACCGGCACCTTCCTCGCCGGCGCGCAGGCCGGCGTGCTGCCCGACGTCGCCACGCTCGCCAAGCCCATCGCCGGCGGCCTGCCGATGGGCGTCTGCGCCGTCGCCAAGCCCTTCGTCGACACGCTGCAGCCGGGCGACCACGGCACGACCTTCGGCGGCGGCCCGCTGGCGCTGCGCGCGGCGCTCGTGTTCCTCGAGGAGCTGGAGGAGCGCGGCCTGCTGCGCGCCGTCGAGGAGCGCGGCGCGCAGCTCAAGCGCGGCCTGGCGGCGCTGCAGGCGCGCCATCCCGAGATCGTCGAACTGCGCGGACGCGGCCTGATCCAGGGCGTGCGCCTCGCGCGCGGCGCCGAGGAGCTGCAGAAGGCGCTGTACAGGAACGGCCTGCTGGCCAACCGCACCGGCGGCGACACCATCCGCCTGCTGCCGCCGTTCGTCGTCACCGAGGGCGACGTGTCGCAGGCGCTGGACATCATCGGCAAGAGCCTCGCGGAGAGCTTGTCCGCCTGAACCGCACACGCCCCCGGGAGTCGCACGCGTCCGGTGATCCTCGCGGAGGATCGGAGCGCGGCGGGAACCCCGGTCGGGCGCCGCTTCGTTCCCGCCGCGTCGTCCGCAGATCGAGAGACAGACAACGATGACCGTCATCCTGACCCCCGCCCGCCCCCCGATGGCCTTCGGCCGCCTCGCCAAGAAGGACCTCCTGACCATCCAGCAGCTCGGCCCCGGCGACGTCGAGACGATCTTCGCCACCGCGGCGGAGCTGAAGAGGCACCGCGAGCAGCACAACGCGCTCCTGAAGGGCAAGCGACTGGCGATGATCTTCGAGAAGGACTCGCTGCGCACGCGCTTCACCTTCGACGTGGGCATGCAGGACCTCGGCGGCAGCGCCGTGTTCATGGACCACCGCGACGCGCGCCTCGGCCAGCGCGAGGCCGTCAAGGACATGGCGCGGAACCTCGAGCGCTGGGTGCACGGCATCGTCGCGCGCACCTACAAGCACCGCGCCGTCGAGGAGCTGGCCGCCAACTGCGGCATCCCCGTCATCAACGGCCTGACCGACTACCTGCACCCCTGCCAGGCGCTGTCGGACCTCTTCACGCTGCACGAGCGCTTCGGCTCGGTGAAGGGCCGCCGCGTCGTCTACGTGGGCGACGGCAACAACACCTGCCACTCGCTCATGCACGTCTGCGCGCTGATGGGCGCGCACATCACCGTCTGCTCGCCGGAAGGCTACGAGCCCAACGCGCGCGTCGTCAGCGAGGCGATGATCATGGCCCGCGAGTCCGGCTCGGACGTCGAGATCATGAACGACCCCGAGGAGGCGGTGCGCGG
This sequence comes from Planctomycetota bacterium, assembly GCA_041157565.1. Classification (GTDB taxonomy): domain Bacteria; phylum Planctomycetota; class UBA1135; order UBA1135; genus SXXH01. Next base: position 11,677 of record JBEBCR010000083.1, read on the forward strand.
CGCCGACGCCATCTACACGGACGTGTGGGCCAGCATGGGCCAGGAGGACGAGACCGAGGAGCGCGCCTCGATCTTCGAGCAGTACCGCGTCGACGAGGAGCTGATGGCGCTGGCCAAGGCCGACTGCGCGTTCATGCACTGCCTGCCCGCGCACCGCGGCCAGGAGGTGACTTCGCCCGTCATCGACGGCCCCAACTCGATCGTCTTCGACATCGCCGAGAACCGACTGCACATCCAGAAGGCGATCCTCGTGCTCCTGATGGGCGCGAAGGGCTGACATGGCCTCGTTGCAGGAGTTCGCGCTCGACTGGGCGCACCATCGCGAAGAGACGCTCAGGCTGCTGCGCGCGCTCGACGACCAGTCGCTCCACGCCAAGACCGACGCCGATGGACGCACGCTCGGCCGCATCGCCTGGCACCTCGCGCAGAGCCTGCCCGAGATGCTCGGCATGGCCGGCGTGCCGATCGCCGGCCCGGGGCCCGAGGCGGCTCCCCCGGCGAGCGCCGCGGCGATCGTCGCGGCCTACGAGCAGGCGAGCGCGCTGGTCGCGCCCGCGGTGCAGGCCGCCTGGTCCGGCGTGGACCTCGGCGCGGCGATCCCGATGTACGGCCAGCAATGGCCGCGCAGGCTCGTGCTGTCGGGCCTGATGCTGCACGAGGCGCACCACCGCGGCCAGATGACCGTGCTGATGCGCCAAGCCGGGCTCAAGGTGCCCGGCGTGTTCGGCCCCGCCCGCGAGGAGTGGGGCGCCTACGGCATGCCCGCCCAACCCTGAGGCGGGCGCCATCGCCTTCATCCGTGCTTGGCGCGCCAAGCGGAACCTCCCCTCCACGAACTCGAACACCATGGCCAAGAACAAAGTCGTCCTCGCGTACTCCGGCGGTCTCGACACCTCCATCATCATCCCCTGGCTCATCGAGCACAAAGGCCTCGAGGTCCACGCCGTCTGCGGCGACGTGGGGCAAGGCGGCGAGGAGCTCGAGGGCCTCGCCGAGAAGGCCAAGAAGACCGGCGCGAAGAGCTGCAAGATCGTCGACCTGCGGCGCGAGTTCCTGGTCGACTACGTCTGGCCGTGCCTGCGCGCCATGACGGTCTACGAGGGCCGCTACCTGCTCGGCACGTCGATGGCGCGCCCGATCCTCGCCAAGGCGCAGGTCGACTACGCGCGCGAGATCGGCGCCACGCACGTGGCCCACGGGTGCACCGGCAAGGGCAACGACCAGGTGCGCTTCGAGCTGACCTACATGGCGCTGGCGCCGGACCTCGCGATCGAGGCGCCGTGGCGCGAGTGGAACATCCGCTCGCGCGAAGACGCCATCGACTACGCCGAGGCGAAGAAGATCCCGATCACCGCCTCGCGCACGAAGATCTACTCGCGCGACCGCAACCTGTGGCACATCAGCCACGAGGGCGGCGCGCTCGAGTCGCCGGCCAACATGCCGCCGGAGGACGTGTGGATGCTGACCGTGTCGCCGGAGAAGGCGCCGGACCAGCCGCAGGTCGTGACCATCGGCTACGAGAAGGGCGCGCCCGTGTCGGTCAACGGCAAGAGGATGGCGCCCGAGGTCCTCGTGGCGCACCTGAACGAGGTCGGCGGCCGCCACGGCGTGGGCCGCGTCGACATCACCGAGAACCGCCTGGTGGGCATGAAGTCGCGCGGCGTGTACGAGACTCCGGGCGGCGCGATCATCCTCGAGGGCCTCAAGACGCTGCGTTCCCTGACGATGGACCGCGACACGGCGCGCATGTGCGAGAAGCTCATGCCCGAGTACGCCGACGTCGTGTACACCGGCCGCTGGTTCGCGCCGCTGCGCGAGGCCATGGACGTGTTCTTCGCCAAGGCCTGCGAGACGGTCACCGGCTCGGTGCAGGTCAAGCTCTACAAGGGTTCGGCCACGGCCGTCGCCGCCACGAGCCCCTACTCCCTGTACAGCGAGGACCTCGCCACCTTCGGCCACTCGGCGAGCTTCAGCCACGCCGACAGCAAGGGCTTCGTGAAGCTCTACGGCCTGCCGGGCATGGTCGCCGCGACCGTGCGCCGCTCAGCCGGCAAGCCGGCCGCGAAGCCGGCCGCGAAGCCCGCCGCGAAGAAGGCGGCGAAGCCGAAGAAGGCGCTCGTCGCCGGGAAGGCGCGCTCGTGACGCGCGCCGCGAGTTCCCCCGGCGCGAAGCTGTGGGGCGGGCGCTTCGAAGGCGAGCAGGACCCGCGCTTCGAGGCCTTCAACCGCAGCCTGCCGTTCGACCGGCGGCTGTGGGCCGAGGACGTCGTGGGCAGCATCGCCTGGGCCGGCGCCTTGCACGGCGCGGGCGTGCTGACCGCCGAAGAGGCGAAGAGCATCGTCGGCGCCCTCGAGGCGATCGGCGCCGAGCTCGATCGCGACGCCTCGCCGCTGGCGGCGTCGTCGGCAGAGGACGTGCACGCCTTCGTCGAGACGGCGCTGGCCGAGCGCGTGGGCGACCTGGCCAAGAAGCTGCACACGGGCCGCTCGCGCAACGACCAGGTGGCGACCGACCTCAAGCTCTGGTGCCGCGCCGCGGGCGCGAGCCTGGAGGCGGCCTTGGTCGAGGCGATGACCGCTTTGGTCGCGCTGGCCGAGCGCCACGCGGCCACGCCGATGCCGGGCTACACGCACCTGCAGCGCGCGCAGGTCGTGACCGCCGGCCACCACGCGCTGGCCTACGTCGAGATGCTCGAGCGCGACCGCACGCGCCTCGTCGACGCGCTGGCGCGCCTCGACACCTGCCCGCTGGGCAGCGGCGCGCTCGCCGGCACCGCCTTCGCCGTCGACCGCGAGGAGCTGGCGGCCTCGCTGGGCTTCGGCGCGCCCACGGCCAACAGCCTCGACGCGGTCAGCGACCGCGACCACGTCAGCGAACTCGCGTTCATGTGCGCGATGGTCGGCGTGCACCTGTCGCGCCTCGCCGAGGACTGGATCTTCTTCGCCTCCACCGAGGCGCGCTTCCTCGAGATGTCGGACGCGATCAGCACCGGCAGCTCGCTGATGCCGCAGAAGAAGAACCCCGACGCGCTCGAGCTCCTGCGCGGCAAGTGCGGCCGCCTCGTCGGCCGCCTCGTCGGCACGCTCGTGATGCAGAAGGGCATCCCCCTCGCCTACGACAAGGACCTGCAGGAGGACAAGGAGGCGCTGTTCGAGGTCGTCGACACGGCCAAGGAGTGCCTCGCCATCTGCGCCATCGTGGCGAGGAACGTCGACTACGACGCCGAGCGGTGCCTCGCGGAGAGCTCCAAGGGCCACCTCAACGCCACCGACCTCGCCGACCTCCTCGTGCGGCGCGGCACGCCGTTCCGCCACGCGCACGAACTCGCCGGCAAGGCGGTGCGCCTCGCCCTCGAGCGCGGCTGCGAGGTGGAAGCGCTGCCGAAGTCCGTGCGCGACGAGCTGCTGCCGCAGCTCGCCGACATCCCCGACGCGCAGCTCGCCGTCGAACTCTCGCCCAAGGCCTGCCTAGCGCGCCGCGCCGCGTTCGGCGGCACCTCGCCCGCGCGCGTC
>JBEBCR010000084.1:0-14324 GCA_041157565.1 Planctomycetota bacterium
AGGACTCCGAGCGCGCCGAAGTCGCTCTCGCCCGCCAGCACCCGTGCGCCGATCCAGTTGCGCCACTCGTCGTCCAGCGCGCCGCGCACCTCCGCGAAGCCCGCCAAGTGCGAGTCGCGCTTTTCGATGCCGTCGAGCGCGCCGTCCTCGGAGTCCGAGGGATCGAGACCATCTTCGTGGCGCAATCCCGCCTGCAGCAGCCAGCGCCTTGCGAAGACGCCGCGCCAGCCAAGCTCCGTGCCCTCGAAGAACAGCATGTGATTCCCGTTGCGCCACTGGATGGCGCCGGCTGGATCGAGTTCGATCTCGTACTCGTCCGAGCCGTCGTAGGCGGCTTCGTATTCAAGGCCCAGTCCGAGCGCGACTCCGAACCCGCCTCCACGCGTGAAGTCGTACACCGACGGCAGGGGCACCAAGGCTTGCTCCTCGCGCGACTCGTCGTTGGCCTGGGTGGATCGGGCGTCCTTTGGCCACGCAGCCGCCTCGGCGCCGAGCGGTGGCAGTCCGAGGCTGGCGAGCGTAGTCGATCGCGGGTTGGCATGGCCGATGGTCGCGCAAGCGACCCCGCACGCCATGGCGAGGAGGATCGAGGAGGAGTGCTGGTTCATGCAGGACAAGGTAGGCCCGCTGGAACTCGCTTCGCCGTCGATTCGGCGTCGATCCCGCGTGGAATCCGGATTCGCGTCGCGCCCGCGCCGCGATGCCATCCCGACGGCTCCCGCGCCGGGATCGCGCCAGGATCGGGAACCATGTCCATCGCCATCACGCTCGATCCCGCGCGCCAGGACCTCGACGCCATCCACCGCATGCTCGCCGGGCATCCGCCGCGAAGTGGTGGCGGAAGCGCTGCGCCACGGCAGCGTGGCGCTGGCGATCGACGAAGCGGGCGGCGAGACGGTGGGCATCGCCCGCGTCGCCGCCGAGGGCGCCACGTTCGCGTGGTCGTGCGACGTGCACGTGGAGGAGTCCCACCGCGGACGGGGGATCGCGCGTCGAGTGATCGAGGCCCTGGAAGGCCACCCGTCCCTCGTCGCGGTGCGCCGCTGGCGCCTCGCCACGCGGGACGCGGAGCGACTGCACGAGTCCTTCGGCCACGAGCGCGTCGGCGCGAGGAGCATCTGGATGGAGAAGCAGGGGCCCAAGGTGCGCTGGCAGGCGGCGCCGCCCGGCGTCGCCTGGCGGTCGCCGCGCGCCAAGGGCGCGCATCTGTCAAAACGACTTGACGATGTCGAGCACCGCCGCGGCTTGGCCGGCGGGGTCCTTGGTCTCGATGGCTTGTTCGACGCGGCCGTCGGGGCCGATCAGGTAGGTGATGCGCCGCGGCCAGGCGTCGGCGGGCGAGGCGGCGGCCTTGTAGGCGATGGCCGCGCGCTTGTCGACGTCGGCCAGCAGGCGGAAGGGGAAGGAGAACTTGGCGGCGAAGGCCGCCTGGTCGGCGACGGCGTCGAAGCTCGCGCCGAGCACCACGATGCCCTTCGCCTCGAAGTCGCGGATTCGATCACGGAACCCGCAGCCCTGCTTGGTTCAACCGGGCGTGTCGGCCTTGGGGTAGAACCACAGGAGCACGCGCTTGCCGGCGAAGTCCGCGAGGCGCGCGCGCGAGCCGTCGTGCGCGGGGAGGTCGAAGTCGGGGGCCTGGGATCCGATCGGGAGCATGGACGGGGAGCGGCCGAGGAGCCGGCGGAAGAGGGTGCCGAGGAGCGACATGGACGCGGCCTCGCCTAGTCCGCGCGCGGCGGCGCGTCGCCGCCGTCGGCCGAGGGGTTGATGGCGCGGTCGCGCTGGCGCGCTTGCTTGATCAGGGCGTCGAGGCTCGCCGCCTGCTCGAGCGAGTCGTCGTGCTGCCAGCGCAGGCGCGGGATGCGCCGCATGCTCAGCACGGACCCCACCTGGCGCTGGATGAAGCCGTTGGCGTGCTCCAGGAGGTGCGCGGCCTTGGTGCGCTCCGCCTCGTCGCCCAGCACCGACCAGTGCAGCGTGGCCAGCGACAGGTCGCTGGTGATCTCGACGCGCGTGATGGTGATGAAGCTCGCGCGCGGATCGTTGAGCTCGAACTGCAGGCAGTGCGCCGCGCGCTCCTGGATCCGCGCGCACAGGCGCGCCATCGTGCGTTCGTTCGCCATGTGTGGTCGCCGCGGAGGGGGAGTTGGTCGCCGCGCGCGCCGGTGGGCCGGAGCGGGCGCGGCTCCGGCTCAGACGCCGGCCTTGTCGCCCAGCGTGCGCTTGCTCGTGACCATCTTGTACGCCTCGACGATGTCGCCGACCTCCACGTCCGGGAAGTCGCGCACGGTCAAGCCGCAGTCGAAGCCGGAGCGGACTTCCTTGACGTCGTCCTTCTCGCGGCGCAGCGAGGCCAGGACGCCTTCGAAGATCTGCTTGCCGCCGCGCATGACGCGCACCTTCGAGTCGCGCGTCACGGTGCCGTCGATGACGTGCGAACCGGCGATGGTGCCGACCTTGCTCGACTTGAACAGCGCGCGCACCTCGACGTGGCCGACGACCTGCTCGCTGATCTCGGGCGCCAGCGTGCCCTCCATCAGGTCGCGCATGTGGTCGAGCAGCTCGTAGATGACCTCGTAGTAGCGGATGTCGATGCCCGAGCGGTCGGAGGCCGCGCGCGCCTTGTCGTTCACCGTCGTGTGGAAGGCGACGACGATGGCGTTGGAGGTCTGCGCGAGGATGACGTCGTTCTCGGTGACGGCGCCCACGCCGGCGAAGACCACCTTGACCTCGACCTCGTCGTGCTTGAGCTCGGAGAGCGAGCTCTTGAGCACCTCGACCGAGCCTTGCACGTCGGCGCGCACGATCACGTTGATCACGCGCTTCTTCGAGTCGGCCACGGCCTTGAGCAGGTTCTCCGCGGTGACCTGGCGGCGCTCGGTGAGCGACATGGCGCGGTTCTTGCGCTCGCGCTCCTCGGCGACCTCCTTGGCCCGCGCCAGGTCCTCGACCACGTAGAAGGTCTCGCCGATCCCCGGCAGGGACGAGAGTCCGGAGACCTCGATGGGGGTGGCGGGCCCGGCCGAGTCGATGACGCGGCCGCGGTCGTCGTGGATCGAGCGCACCTTGCCGTAGCCCTCGCCCGCGAGGATGACGTCGCCGCGCTTGAGCGTTCCGTCCTGCACCAGGAGGTGCGCGACGATGCCCTTGCCTTCGCTGATCTCGGCCTCGAGCACGACGCCTTGCGCCGGGCCCTTCGGGTGGCAGCGCAGCTCGAGCACCTCGGTCTCGAGGAACACGCGCTCGAGCAGCTCGTCCACGCCCTGGTTCTTCAGCGCGCTGACGCCCATCATGGCCGTCTCGCCGCCCCACTCCTCGGGCACGAGGCCGAGCTTGGTCAGCGACTCCTTGGCGCGCTGCAGGTTGGCCTCGGGCTTGTCGGTCTTCGTCAGCGCCACGACCACCGGCACCTTGGCGGCGCGCGCGTGGGCCAGCGCCTCCTCGGTCGAGGGCATGGGGCCGTCGTCGGCCGCCACGACCAGCACCACGATGTCGACCGCCTTGGCGCCGCGCGCGCGCATCTGCGTGAACGCGGAGTGGCCGGGCGTGTCGATGATCGTCAGCTGGTGGCCCGCCTTGGTCTGCACCGAGTACGCGCCGATGTGCTGCGTGATGCCGCCCGCCTCGCCTCCGGCGACGTTCGAGCTGCGGATGGCGTCGATCAGCGTCGTCTTGCCGTGGTCGACGTGGCCGAGGATCGCCACGGTGGGGGCGCGGGGCGCCAGGTCGTCGCCCGCGATGGCGGTGCGCTTCTGCTTGATCTCCCCGAGGAGCTCGGTCTCGGCCTCGACCTCCTGCACGACAACCAGTTCGACCTCGAACTCGCCGGCGAGCAGCACTGCCGTGTCCTCGTCGAGCAGCGAGTTGATGTTGACCGCGCCGAAGCCCATCTGGCCGAAGGCGACCTTGAGCAGCTCGTTCGACTTGATGGCCAGCTTGTCGGCCAGCTTCTTGATCGTCACCGGCGCGTCGATCTCGACCTTCTGGCCGGAGAACGGCGAGCTGTCGCCGCGGCCAGCCTGGCGTCCGCCGCCGCCGCGCGCGGTGCGCTCGGCGCCCTGGGCCGCGATCTGGTTGCGGCGCAGGAAGCGGTCGGAAGCCTGCGTGCGCAGCTGCGAGGCCGACATCTGCCCGCGCGCGACCGGGGTTCCGCGGCCCAGCGCGCGCTTCTTGTCGTGCGGCATCGTCGGCTTGACGTCCGGCGTGACCTCGTCCTTGCCGCGCAGGCGGCGCGACTCGGTCGGCTTCTTGGCCGGCGTCTGCGGCTTCAACTTCGACAAGTCGACGAAGCCCACGACCTTGCCGGCGCGCGGCGCGACCTTGGGTTCCGTGGACGGCGCGGCGAGCGGCGTCGCGGGGAGGACCTCGGCGACGGGCGCGGGCTCGACCACCGCGGCGGCCGCGGGTTGCGCGACGCGCTCCTCGGGCTTGGCCTCGGGGGCGATCGTCGGCTCGGGACGCCGTTCCTCGCGCTGCGCCACCGGCTCGGGCGCCACGGCCTCGACCTCGGGCTCGACCAAGGGCGCCGCGCGCGGGGCGGGCTTTTGGGCCTCCACTGGCTGGATCCGGGCCGGAGCGGGCTCCGCTTCGGCCTCCACCGCCTCGATCGCCGGCTTCTTCGGGGCCTCGACGGCCGGCGCCTCGGCGATGGCGGCGGGCTGCGCGGCCGCGGGCGCTTCGGTCTCCGCGACGGCCTCGTCCGCGCCGCCGTCGAGCGAGAGCTTCTTCTTCTTCTTCTTGATCAGGCCGCCCAGCTCGCCGGCCGCGCTCGACGCCTCGGGCGCCGCGCCGCCGCCGACCTTCATCACTCCGCGCGCCTCCATGAGGCCGCGCACGCGCAGCTCCATGTCGAACTCAAGGGCCGACTGGGCCGACTTGATGTCGTTGAAGCCCCAGCTGTGGAGCTTCTCGAGGAGCTCCTTGCCGGTGATCCCCGCTTCCTTGGCGAGGTCGTTGACGCGTGCCTTCTTGGTGCTCAAGCCTGTTCCGTTCTCGTAGTCCGTGTTCGTCTGGCGCTGCAAGCGCGAATCGGTTCGCGCGGCGGTCGGGAGCGCGCGGCTCTCAGCCGCCCGCCCCCTGGTCCTCGCCCTCGCCGGCGCCTTCGGGCAGCTGGTCGCCGTAGCCCTCGCCGGCGGCCTGCGGCAGCGGGACGCCGCTCTGCTCGGCCTCCCACTGCGCGCGGGTCTTGATGTCGATGTCCCAGCCGCACAGGCGGCTGGCGAGGCGCACGTTCTGGCCCTTCTTGCCGATGGCCAGCGATTGCTGGTCCTCGTCGACGAGCACCACCGCCGAGCGCGTGTCCACGTCGGGGTAGATGTTGTCGAGGTGGATCACGGCCGGCTTCAGGCCGTTCATGATCAGGGTCTCGAGCGAGTCGCTCCACTTGATGATGTCGATGCGCTCGCCGCGCAGCTCGTCGATGACCGCCTTGATGCGCGAACCGCGCACGCCGACGCAGGCCCCGATCGAGTCGATCTTGGGATCCTGCGACAGCACGGCCATCTTCGTGCGGTAGCCCGGCTCGCGGACCACGCGCTTGATCTCGATGATGCCGTCGTTGATCTCGGGCACCTCGAGCTCGAACAGGCGGCGCACCAGGTCGGGGTGCGTGCGCGAGGCGAGGATGCGCACGCGCGAGCCGTCCTTCCTGACCTCGACGATGATCGCGCGGATGCGGTCGCCGGGGTTGTAGGTCTCGCCCTTGACGCGATCCTCCTTGCCGATGATCGCCTCGACCTTGCCGAGGTTCACCACGAGGAAGTCGCCGTCGAAGCGCTGGACGACGCCGTTGACGAGCTGGCCGACGCGGGCCTCGTACTCCTCGAACAGGACGTCGCGCTCGGCTTCGCGCAGGCGCTGCTGGAAGCCCTGCTTGACGGCCTGCGCCACGATGCGGCCGAGGTCGGCGAGGTCGAACTCGTACTCCTCCTCGTCGTCCTCCATCGTGATCTCGCCCGTGTCGCGGTTGATGCGCACGACGAGTTCCTCGCCGACCCCGAGGCGCTTGCGCACGCCGGCGGCCAAGGCCTCCTCGAGGGCACGGAAGATGACCTCCTTGGGGATGTCCTTCTCCAGGTGCAGGACCTCGATCAGTCGCAGCAGGTCGTCGGCTTTCATGCGGTCGGGCGCGGAGACGAAGGGGTGCGGACGCGCGGCGATGGCTTCGCCGCACGCACCGCCCCGGCGTGCTCCTTGGGAGAACGTGGGTTGAGGGGTCAGTTCCGCCGGACGCCCGCCTCGGCAGCCGCGAGCGGACGCGCCGCGCGGGACTGGCCGAGGAAAAGCACCTCGGAGGAATGGCCGATTGTCCGCTGCGCGACCGTCCGAGTCAATTCCGGCCCCGGTTCTGGGTTCTTGCCTTGGGGGGTGCCGCGGCCGCCTGCACTCGGCGCTACGGGCGCGGGCGGCTTGCCGCACGACTTGAGCTGTGCTTCCATGCCTTCGATGGCCGCCAAGCGGGAGGGAAATCGCCTGCGCGGGGGTGCCGCGGGCCCGTGGCAGTTGGTCCAAGGCCTCGCCGCGCTCCTGTGCCTGCCGCTCGCGCTGGCGCAGGAAACAGACGGCGCAGGCAGCGCTGCGGCGGCGCTCGATGCCGAGCGCAGCAGCACGGTGGATTGGCTGGCTGAGGCAAATCGCAATCCGCAAAGTATTGCGAATGCGGAGTTTGCCGTTGATTTAGCTGACGAGGCCGCCGTGGAGTTGGCGCGCGGGCTGCTGGCGGACCCGCGTCTGGCGCCCCATGTGGCGTTGGCGATCTGGACGCGCTCGCCGCAGGCGCCCTTGCCGCACGCCGCCGACGCGAACGCGGCCGGTCAGCGCCCGACGGCCTTCGGGCGCATCTTGCGCCGCGAGCCCAGCTTGGCCGCGGCGCAGGGTCGGGGCTTGGCCGAGGCGCCTGCAGCCCAACGCGCTGCGGCCTTGGGCGAGCTCGGCGCGGCCACGCTCTCCCTGGTCGAAGGCGAGTCCGAGGCGGCGTGGATCGCGAGCGAGCGCTGCCTCCTGCGCTTGGCGCAGCTCGACCAGCCCGCCGCCATCCTCGCGGCGCACGCGGCCTTGCGCGACGGCGGAGCCGACGCGGGGCAAGCCTCGTGGCTGGCGCTGCGCGCGCTGCGCTTGGCGCCCTCCGGCGACGCGGCGTCGTGGAAGGCGCTGCACGCCGAGGCGCGCCTGGCCGTGGCCTCCGCGCAAGGCATCGAGGGCGCGGAGCGGCGCTCGCGCCTCGCCTACCTGGGCGCCGTCGTCGGTTCCGCGGCCGAGGCTCGCAGGGCGCTCGACGCGGCCGAAGCCGAGCTGCGCTCGTGCTGGCGCGCGCTGCAAGGACGCGCCGGCGCCGGCGCCGCGCTCGGGCGTTCGGCCCTGCACCAGCGCCTCGCGTCCGTGGCCCTCGCGCGCTTGTCGCTCGCGCTCGAGGAGCGCGGCGCGGACTTCGCGCTCGACGCCGAACTGGCGCGCCTCGCCGCGGCGTGCTGCCTCGAGCAAGCCTTGGCCCAGCGCGAAGCCGCCCTCGCCGGCGAGTCGCGCCACGCGAGCCTCGACTCCACGCTGGACGATCCCGAGGGCTGGCTCTACTTGCGCCACGACGCGGGCGCGCGCGGTGCCGCGCCGCTCGCCGCGCGCCTCGCGCTGGCGCGCGCGCTCGCGCCGTGCGCGCCCTTGGAGCTGCCGGGGCTCGCCGCGCTCGCACCCGCCGCCATCGAGGACGACGCGCGCGCCGTCCTGGACGAGGCGCGCGCGGCGCGGCGCGCCGTGCTGCGCGCCACGTTGGAGGCGCACGTCGCCGACCTCGAGCGCGGCGCGGGCTGGCAGGCGCTGCAGGTCGAGGAGCGCGAGAGGCGCGCCCTCGAGCCCGCCGCCGAGGAGCGCGCGGCCTTGTCGCGCGCCAGTTGGCGCCACGAGGAGCTCGTCGCCGGGGCGGCCGCGCTCGAGCGCGGCGACGAGTCGGTGCTCTCCGAGCTGCGCACGCCGTCGTGGATCCTCCTGGAGGCGGCGCGCGCAGCGCGCGAGGAAGGCTCGTACGAGCTGGCGCGCGCGCTGCTCGATGGCCTGCGCGCCGATCTCGACGCCGATCCGCGCTCGCGCCAATGGCTGTGGGGCATCGAGTTCCTCGCGGCCGTGGAGTCGAGCCTCGGCTCGACCTTGTCCGACCAGGGCGATCCGCGCCGCGCGCAGGCCGAGCTGGAGACGAGCCTCGCGCGCCTCGAGGAGCTGGAGGCCCTGCTGGAGCGCCGCGGCGACGCTCCGGCGGTCTTGCGCGCGCTGAGGAACCAGCAGAGCTCCGTGCTCGTGTCCTTGGCCGTCAACGCCAACGTCAAGCAGCGCGATCCGCAGGCCGCGCTGGCCTGGTTCGAGCGCGCGTGGGCGCTGCGCAAGGACGAGACGATGCGCGTGCTGGCGGCCTGCTACCGCGCGCGCGCCGGACGCGCGGCCGAGGCGCGCGAGCTGCTCTCCGGCGTCGCGTCGACCAGCGCGGTGCACTACAACCTCGCCTGCGCCTGGGCGCTGCTCGGCGAGCACGAGCGCGCCTTGGAGGAGCTGCGCCGCGAGCTCGACGATCCGCGCGCCGCGCCGGGCGCCATCGCGCGCCGCAAGGAATGGGCGCGCGCCGATCCCGACCTCGCCTCGTTGCGCGACGACCCGCGCTTTTCGACACTGCTGCGATGATGGACGAGGCGCGCGTGGATGGTCCCGAGGCGGCGACGAAGGTCGTCGAGGGCGAAGTCGTGCTGACCGGACGCGGACGGAGGCGCCTCCTCTCGGGGCACCCGTGGATCTTCCGCGACGACGTGGCGCGCGCCGACGCGCGCCCCGGCGCCATCGCGCGCATCGTCGCGCCGCAGGGGGAAGTCCTGGGCCACGGCGCGTGGAGCGCGGCTTCGAAGATCTCCGTGCGCCTCGTGGCGCGCGGAGCGCGCGAACCCGGCGCGGACTTCTGGGCGAGGCGCGTCGCCCAGTGCGTGGCGCGCCGCGAGAAGCTCGGGCTGCTCGATCCGCGCGGCGCCTGCCGCCTGGTCGCCGGCGACGCGGACGGCTTCCCCGGCCTCGTCGTCGACCGCTACGCGGACGTGCTGGTCGTGCAGTCGGGCACCCTGGCGGGCGACCTGCTGCGCGAGCGCGTGGTCGACGAGCTCGCCGCGCGGCTGGCCTTCCCGCTGCGCGCCGTGCTCGACCGCTCCGACGCCTCGGCGCGCAAGCTCGAGGGACTCGACAAGCGCGTCGAGCTGGTGCGCGGCGCCCTCGACGGCGAGGTCGTGGTCGAGGAGTCCGGCCTCGCCTACTCGGTCGACGTGCGCGCGGGCCACAAGACCGGCCACTACCTCGACCAGCGCGACAATCGCGTCGAGGCGGCGCGCTTCGCGCGCGGCGCCAGCGTGGTCGACGCGTTCTGCTACGACGGCTTGTTCGGCGTGCGCGCCGCGCTGGCGGGGGCGAGGAGCGTGCTGTGCCTCGACCAGTCCGAGGCCGCGCTCGAGCGCACGCGCGCCAACGCCGAGCGCAACGGCGTGGCGCACCTCGTCGCCACCGAGCGCGTCGACTGCATGGACGAGTTGCGCGCGCGGGTGCAGCGCGGCGAGCGCCACGGGCTCGTCATCGTCGACCCGCCGGCCTTCGCCAAGAACCGCGCGGCGGTGGCGGGCGCCGCGCGCGGCTACGTCGAGCTGAACCGGCGCGCCTTCGGCCTCGTGGAGGACGGCGGCGTCGTGGTCAGCGCCAGCTGCTCCTTCAACATCCGCGCGAACGACTTCCTCGACCACGTGCGCGAGGGCGCGCAGGCGGCGGGGGTCGAGGCGCGCCTGCTCGCCCTGCGCGGGGCGGCGCCCGACCACGCGGTGCTGCTCGGCCTGCCCGAGTCGGACTACTTGAAGTGCGTGTTCTGCCTGTCCGACCGGCCTTGACGGGGGCGCCTCCGCCCGGGGCGTGCGCGGATCGGCGCCTGTTCGCGGCCGCGGCGCGGGCAGGGTGGAGTCGGCGGGCCCGCGGCTCGCTACTCTAGGCGCCCCATGGAGTCCGCCACCGCCTCGATCGCCTGCATCGTCAACGGCGAGCCGTCGACCTTGCCCGAGGGCACGACGGTGGCGCGCCTCGTCGAGCGCCTGGCGCTGCGGCCCGAGGTGGTCGCGGTGGAGATCGACGCGCGGCTGGTGCCGCGCGCCGGCTGGGCCTCGCGCCCGCTCGCCCCCGGCGAGCGGATCGAGGTCGTGACCCTCGTGGGAGGCGGCTGAGCCGCGCCGCGCGAACCCCTTGATGCAACCATGATCCCCGAGCACGAAGCCGACCAGCCGCTGGTCGTGGGCGACACGACGCTCCGCTCGCGCCTACTCGTGGGCACGGGCAAGTACAAGGATCTCGAGGAGACGCGGCGCGCGCTCGAGATCAGCGGCAGCGACTGCGTCACCGTGGCGGTGCGGCGCGTCAACCTCGACGCCTCGAAGGGGCCATCGCTCCTCGACGCCATCGACCGCTCGAAGCACCACATCCTGCCCAACACAGCCGGCTGCTTCGACGCGAAGAGCGCCGTGCGCACGGCCGAGCTGGCGCGCGACCTGCTCGGCACCAAGCTCGTCAAGCTCGAGGTGCTCGGCGACGAGAAGACGCTGCTGCCCGACCCGGTGGGGACCCTCGAGGCCACCAAGGAGCTCGTCCTGCAGGGCTTCGACGTGATGGTGTACTGCTCGGACGATCCGCGCCTCGGCGTGCGGCTGCAGGAGCTCGGCGCCAAGAGCGTCATGCCGGCGGGCTCGCCGATCGGCTCGGGCCAGGGCGTGCTGAACCACAACGCCCTGCGCATCCTGCTCGAGCTCGTCAGCGTGCCCGTGATCGTCGACGCGGGCGTCGGCACGGCGAGCGACGTCGCCATTGCCATGGAACTCGGCGCGCACGGTGTGCTGTTGAACACCGCCATCGCCGGCGCGCGCGAGCCGCTGCGCATGGCGGCGGCGATGCGCGACGCCTGCCGCGCGGGGCGCAACGCGTTCCTCGCCGGCCGCATCGAGAGGAAGCTCTACGCCCACGCCTCCAGTCCCATGGCCGGCCGCATCCACGGCGCGGGCGGATCGTGAGCGCCCACCTCGCCCTCCTCGCGCAGGCCGCCGGCGCGCCCGAGTCCGACGCGGGCGGCCTCGCCTCGGCCTCGCCGCGCGCGCTGCTGGCGCTGGGTCTCCTGCTGGTCCTGTCGGCGATCGCCGTGGCGCCGCTCGTGTCGCACGTGGCGCGCCGCGTGCATCCCGGGCGCAACATCGTCTTCGCGCGCCACGGCTTCAGCCACGTCGCCGTCGTCGTGCTCGTGGTGCTCGCCGCCTCGGCCTTGGCCGCGCCGGTCGTCGAGCGCGCTGGCGGCGGGCTCCTGGCGCAGCTCTTGGGCGGCGCGTTCGGCTTCGCCGCCGGCGTCCTCTACGTGGCGCACGCGCAGGCGCGCCTCGACCCCGACGGTTGGCGCGCGCTGGGGCTGCGGCCCGGCACGAACCACGCCACCGCCATCGCCGTCGGCCTCGGCTCGTGGCTGGTGTTCCTGCCGGCCTTCTTCGGCCTCGGGTTCGCGTGGCTTTGGGCCGCGCGCACCTTCGAGCTCGGCGATCCGGCCCAGCCCATCGCGCGCGACTTCCTGGCGCTCGAGTCGGGCGAGCGCTTCCTGCCGCTCTTCATGGGCATCGCCGTCGTGCCGCTGCTCGAGGAGGTGCTCTTCCGCGCCTTCCTGCAGCCGTTGCTCGTGCAGAACCTGCGCGAGCGCGCCGGGGTCGCCACCTGCGCCATCGTCTTCGGCGCGCTGCACGGCGAGGCGGCGTTCCTGCAGGTCACCGGCCTCGCCATCGTGCTGGGCGCGGTCATGCTGCGCACGCAGAGCCTGCTGGCGACGTGGGCCGTGCACGCGGCGCACAACGCCTTCATGTTCTGGCTCATGTACAACGTGCCGGAAGTGCGGCGCTTCATGGACGCCTGAGCGGAGCGCGAGGAGGCCAGCGGATGGGCATGCACGGGAAGGAAGGTCGATTCCGGCGCGTCGGCGCCGCCTTCGCCGCCGACAACGCCACGATCGTGGGCGAGGTCGAGCTGGGCGCGGACGTGGGCGTGTGGTTCGGCTGCGTGGTGCGCGGCGACGACGCCCCGATCCGCATCGGCGCGCGCACGAACGTGCAGGACCTGACGATGATCCACGCCGACACGGGCGTCGCCAACGTGATCGGATCCGAGACGACGATCGGGCACCGCTGCGTGCTGCACGGCGCCAGGGTCGGCGACCGCTGCCTCGTGGGCATGGGCGCGGTGCTGCTCGGTGGTTGCCAGGTGGGGGACGAGTCGATCGTCGCCGCCGGCGCCGTCGTGCGCGAGAACTTCGTCGTGCCGCCGCGCACCTTGGTGGCGGGCGTGCCGGCGAAGATCCTGCGCGCTGTGACCGACGACGAGGTGGAGGCGATCCGCCGCTCGGCGCAGGGCTACGTCGACAAGGTCGCGCAGTACCTCTGAGGAGCGGCGGATGGACCACGAGGCGGCAGGGCGCGACGATCCGACGTGGAGCGCCAAGCAGGACGCCCTGCGCCGGGCGTTGGCGCGCCACGAGTCGCTGGTCGTGGCGTACTCGGGAGGCGTCGACTCGGGCGTGCTGCTCGCCGCCGCGCGCGAAGTGCTTGGCGCGCGCGCCAGCGCCGTCATCGCCGATTCGCCGTCCCTGCCGCGGCGCGAGCTGGAGGCCGCGCTCGCCTTCGCGCGCTCGCTGGGGGTCGAGCCCTTCGTGGCGCGCACCGACGAGCTCTCCGACGAGCGCTACGCGGCCAACGCCGGCGACCGCTGCTACTGGTGCAAGAGCGCGCTGTTCGAGGCGATGGCCGCGTGGGCCGCGCGCGAGGGTGTCGCCACCATGGCCTTCGGCGAGATCGTCGACGACCAGCTGGACCATCGCCCGGGGGCGCGCGCGGCGCGCGAGTTCGGCGTGGTCGCGCCGCTCGCCGAGGCGGGCTGGACCAAGGCCGACGTGCGGCGCCACGCCGCCGAGCGCGGCCTGGTCGTCGCCGACAAGCCGGCCTCGGCCTGCTTGTCCTCGCGCCTGCCAGTGGGCGTGCGCGTGACGCGCGAGCGCCTGGCGCGCGTCGAGGCGGCGGAGGACGCGCTCAAGCAGGCGGGCCTCCGCGTGCTGCGCGTGCGCGACCACGGCAGGAGCGCGCGCGTGGAGGTGGGCGCGGAGGAGCTTGCGTCCTGCTCGGCGCGCTGGGCCGAGCTCGAGCCCCTGGTGCTGGCGGCGGGCTTCGAGGCGGCCGAGTTGGCGCGCTACGTGCCGCCGCACGAGCGCGCGGCGTCCCGGGACTGAATCGCGACCCGGCGCGGAGGCGCGCGGCTGGTGCGGACGCGCGCGGCGTGGGCTAGCATCGGTCCACGACCACGATGGACACCACCACGCCTCTCGCCGCGCCCGCTCCCACGCGCCGCACGCTGCTCTTCAGGCTGTTGCTGCTGCACCTCGCGCTGGGCGCCTTGCTGCGCGCGGTGCTGTGGTTCGGCTTCCGCGAAGGAGGCGTCGAGCCGGCTTCGTTCCTCGGCGTGGTGGCGCTGGGCGTCGTGCGCGACGCCTGCGTGGCGCCGTTCCTGCTGGCGCCCGCCGCCGCGCTGCTCGGGTTCACGCCGGCGCGCCTCTTGTCGCGCGCGCGGGCCATGGCGCTCGTGTACTTCGCCGCCTGCTTCGGCCTGTTGTTCGACGCGGTGGTGCAGGGCTGCTTCTTCGAGGAGTTCGCCGCGCGCTACAACCACGTCGCGCTCGACTACGTGCTGTACCCGCACGAGGTGCTCGTGAACCTGCACGAGAGCTACCCCGTGGCCGCCATCCTCGGCGCCTGCGCCGCGGGCGCCGCCGCCGCCGCGTGGCTGTGGGCGCGCGACGCGCGCGCGGCGCGCGGCTTGACGTGGCGCGCTCGCTCCGCGTGGAGCGGTGGTTGGATCGCCGCCGGCGCGGCGGGCGCCGCGGTGCTGGTGGCCCTGCCGACGCGCAGCTTCGCGGATCGCGCCATCGACGAGGTCGCCCACAACGGCCACGAGCAACTCTGGCGCGCCTTCGCCACCGCCGAGCTCGACTACGCGGCGTACTACCGCACGCTGCCGCGCGAGGAAGCCGACGCGCGCGCTCGCGCCATGGTCGGCCTCGATTCGACGCAGCCCATGCGCCAGTTCCTGCCGCGCGCGACCCCCGCCAAGGACCTCGACGTGGTCGTCGTGGTCGAGGAGAGCTTCGGCAGCGACTTCTCCGCGTTCTACGGCGGGTCGAAGGACCTCACGCCGCGCCTCGACGAGTGGAGCCACCGCGGCTTGGCGCTGACGCACCTCGTCGCCGACGGCAACCGCAC
>JBEBCR010000085.1:0-2650 GCA_041157565.1 Planctomycetota bacterium
AGGCCTGGCCGAGCCGGATGTAGCCCAGCCCCACGTCGCGCAGCGTCTCGAGGATCTGCACGGCCCGCGGCTGGTGCGCGAAGAACTCCAGCGCCTCGTCGACGGTCAGCTCGAGCGCCTCGGCCAGGTCCTTGCCGCGCCAGCGCACGTCGAGCACCTCCTTGGAGAAGCGCTTGCCCTCGCACTCCTCGCACGGCAACCACAAGTCGGCGAGGAACTGCATCTCGACCTTGGTGGCGCCCTTGCCCTCGCACGCCGGGCAGCGCCCGCGCGGATTGTTGAACGAGAAGTGCGGCACCTCGAGACCGCGCACGCGCGCCTCGGGCACGCGCGCCCACAACTCGCGCAAGGTCTCCATCAATCCGGTGTACGTGGCGGGCACGGACGCCGGCGTGCGCCCGATGGGCGTGGCGTCGACGAGCACGGTGCGCACCATGCCGCCGGGGGCGCCCGACAACCGCTTCCAGCGTCCGGCTGGCTTCTCCCCGAGGAGCGCCGGCACGAGCGTGTCGAGGACCAGCGTGCTCTTGCCTGCACCCGAGGGCCCGCACACGCCGGTGATCTCGCCGAAGGCGAACTCGAAGTCCACGCCTTGCAGGTTCTGCCCGCGCGCGCCGACGAGCTTGACGGTCTCGCGCGCCAGCGTCGGATCGCGCCGCGTGCGCGACAGCTGGATCTCGCCGCGCAGCGCGGCGGCGGTGCCGGAGGACTTGTCGCGCGCCACGTCCTCGGGCGTCCCGCACGCCACGACCTGTCCGCCATGGATGCCCGACCCGGGCCCCATGTCGACCAGCCAGTCGGCGCGGCGCATCAGGCTCGTGTCGTGCTCGACCGCCACCACCGTGTTGCCGCGCTCCTTCAGCTCGAACAGCGCGTCGCACAGCTTGGCGGTGTCGGCCGGGTGCAGGCCGACCGTCGGCTCGTCGAGCACGTAGCACACGCCGGTCAACTGCGAGCCGAGGCTCGCCGACAGCCGCACGCGCCGCATCTCGCCACCCGACAACGTCGCGGTGCGCCGGTCCAAGGACAAGTAGCCGAGGCCTACCTTCTCCAGGAGGCCGAGGCGCGACGAGATCTCGGCCACGACCGGCTCGACGGCGTCCGGCAGTCCGCGCTTGCCCGCGAGCGCCGCGATCCACTCGCGCGCGGCCGACACGTCGCACTTCAGCACCTCCGGCAGGCGCATGCGGCCGATGGTGGCGGCGCGCGAGGCGGGCTTGAGCTTCTCGCCCTCGCACTCGGGGCACGTCGTGCGCTCCATGACCTGCTCGAGGATCGCGGCCCACTCGGGGTCCTCGGTCTTCTTGTGCCACTGGTCGACGAGCCCGCACAGCCCAGGCCAGCTGGCGACGAAGCTCTCCTCGATCTGCGCGTTGCGCGTCTCGCGCTCGATCTCGACCTTGTACTGGCGCTTGGCGCCCACGCCGTGGCACAGGAGCGCCTTCTGCGCCTCCGTGTACGAATCGAAGGGCTCCGACAGGAACAACCCGTGCTCGCGCGCCACGGTGCGCAGCAGGTTCTCGTAGTAGCCCTTGCCCTTGACCAGCCAGCGCGAGATCTTGCCGTGCACCGCGCCCGCCTCGATCGACAGCTCGGGCGAATCGACCAGCAAGTCGCTGGTGCAGCGCGCGCGCTCGCCGAGGCCGTCGCAGGCCGGGCACGCGCCCACGTGCGTGTTGAACGAGAAGTGTCGCGGCTCGAGCGTCTCGCCGACCACGAAGCCGCACTGCGTGCACGCGCCCAAGAGCGACCACGAGCCGCGCGCCGCGGGACGACCATCGGCGCCGCGCGCCACGAGGTCGCAGCGGCCGTGCGCCACGACCGCGGACTGCTCGATGGCCTCGACCATGCGGCCGCGCGCGGCCGGCTCGACCTTGACGCGGTCCAGCACCAGGTCGACCGAGCTCGCCTTGGCGAGCGCCGGCAACTCGCCGTCGAGCCGCGCCTCCACGCCATCGACCAGGATGCGCGTCCAGCCCGCCGCGCGCGCCGCCTCGACGCGCGCGGTCCACTCGGACGCGTCCAGGGGCGCGTCCACTCCGTGGCCGGCCCATGGCGCGACGAGCCACGCCGTGGCGCCGGCGTGCGCGGCGAGCATGGCCTTGGCGATGCTCGAGGCGTCGCGCGGCTTGAGCTCCTCGCCGTGCTCGGGGCAGCGGCGCGTGGCCGCGCGGGCCCACAGCACGCGCAGGTGGTCGTGGATCTCGGTAGTGGTGGCGACTGTCGAGCGCGGCTGCGCGCCGCCGCCGCGGGCCTCGACGGCGACCGAGGGCCCCAGTCCCTCGATGGACTCGACGGGCGGACGGTCCTTCGTGCCGAGGAATTGGCGCGCGTAGGTCGACAGCGACTCGACGAATCGGCGCTTGCCCTCGACGTGGATCGTGTCGAGCGCCAACGAACTCTTGCCCGAGCCGGACGGGCCGGTGACGACGGTGAACTTGCCGCGCGGCAGGGACACGTCGACGCCCTTCAGGTTGTGCGTGCGCGCGCCGCGCACCGAGATCGAATCGGGCGGCGCCAGGCGACGGGCCTCGCGTCGCGCCGCGGAGGCGTGCCGCTTGCGGCCGTGGAAGGCGCGCAGCGCGGCGCCGGTGTGCGAGCCGCGATGCGCCTCGACCTCCTCGGGCGTGCCGGCGACCACGAGGCGGCC
>JBEBCR010000086.1:0-6842 GCA_041157565.1 Planctomycetota bacterium
GCGGCGCCGTCGCGACGGCCGGCTCGGTGCGCAACTACCAGATCTGGTACCGCAACGCGGCCGCCTTCTGCACGCCGAGCACGTTCAACCTGACGAACGGCCTGAGCGTCACCTGGCAGCCCTGATCCGGGCTGTCAAGCAAACTTGACATGCGGGCGGCGTCGCGACGAGCGGCGCCGCCCGTCGTTTCACCTCGGCAACTCGCGCGCCGCGCTCCGCCCGTCCATGGCGCGTGGCGCTGGCCCCGCGCGCCTCGCCTGCGCGGGATCGCGCGGCACGAGGGACGCGCGCTGGATGGTGGCGGTGCCGGGGGCCGGCGCCGTCCTGCCGGTGCAGGCGGGCCTGGACGCCCGGTTGGGTCGGGCCGGAGGCCGCCCCGCGCGCGCCCCCCTGGTCACGGTCGCGGTGCGCCTCTTGGCCCCCGGGGCGCAGCTCGTCGCGACGCGGCAGGCCGTGGCGTGGAGCGGCCCGCGCGCCGCCCCCTTCCACGCCTGTCGCGGCGGATCGCCGGGAGCCTGCTTCCTCGCGGCGGTCATCCTGGCCTGCCCGCGGCTAGGTCCGAGCCTGGCCTTCGGCCTCGTGGTGGCCGGCCAGATGGGGATGTCCGCGACGCTCGAGCAGGGCGGCTGGCTCGATGCGCGCCAGGTCCTCCTTGAACGGCCCGCGACTGCTGGGGATCGCGCTGGTGGTGGCGGACGTCGTGCTGCTGCGCCGAGACTGAGCGACCGGAGCCGCGAGCGCTCAGCCGCCCAAGGCGGCCTTCAGCTCGGCCAGCAGCACGCGCTCGTCGAAGCGTCCCGGCGCCTCCTTGTGGTAGCCGCGCACCCAGGCGCGTCCCTCGACCAGCAGGAAGGGCACGGCGCGCTTGCCCGTCTCGGACTCGAGCTTCTCCGCCGCGCCGGGGGTGGTCGACAAGGGGACCTTGCGCCACGGCAGGCCCTTCCGCGCGATCCAGCGGTCGAGGCGCGTGCAGTCGGGGCACCACGCTTCCGAGTACACCGCGATGTCGCGGCCGGCGAGGAAGGCGAGTTCGTCCATGGTCTCGTTTCTAGCACGCGCGGCGGGCCAGGCGCACGCGCGCGCGATCCGCGAGGGTGGACTGCGGCTCGCGCGTGTGGCACAAGGATCCACGCGAGGAGCGTCCTTGGACCTGATCCGCATCGACACCAGCGCCATCTTGGCGCGGCCCGCCTACGGCGAGCGCGGCGTGGACGAGGCCCTTTACGCGGCCGAGTGCAAGGCCGTGCACGAGTGGATCGACGCGCAGGAGACGCTGCACGACGCGACGCAGTGCGAGCTGGCGCTCGACTCGGCCGAGGACTGGGCCTCGTCGGTGGCGGGACGCTACAGCGACGTCGTCGTGCTCGGCGTGGGCGACGCGGCGCGCGCGGCCTCGGCGCTGCGCACGGCGCTGGTGACTCCGTTCCAGGGCGCGCACGCGCCGCGTCTGTCGGTGCTCGACGACGACGATCCGGACCTCGTGGGCGAGTTCCTCGACGCCTGCGACCCGGCGACGACGCTGGTGCAGGTCGTGTCGCGTTCGGGCGCCACGCCCGGCACGCTGGCGCAGTGGATGCTCGTGCGCGACCGCCTGGCGCGCGCGCTGGGCGAAGAGGCCCACAAGGAGCACGTGGTCGTCAGCACGCGCGATCCCGAAGGTCCGCTGGCCGAACTCGCGCGGCGCGAGGGCTACCGCTCCTTCCCGCTGGGACCCTCCGATGGGGCGCAGGCCTTGTTGTCGAGCGCGGCTTGGCTCGGGCCGCTCTTGTGCGGCGTGGACGTGCGCGGGCTGCTCGCCGGGGCGCAGAAGGCCGCGGAGCTCGTGCGCGAGCCGGGCGGCGAGAATCCGCTGGTGCTGTGGTCGGCGGCCGAGCGCTGCTTCGACCGCCAGCCGATGGTGGCGCGCACGCTGGTGGCGGGACATCGCTTGCGCGGACTGGCCGCGCTGACCTCGCGCGTCCTCGACGGCACCTCCGGCTACCAGCGCGCCAGCGAGCCCTTCGACGGCGATGGCTACGCGCGCCTCGTGGTCGTCGAGAGGGCCGACCATGTCGAGCGCCTAGGTGAGGTGCACGCCGACCTGCCGGTGGTCTCCGCCCTGGCGGGACGCACCCTGAACGAGCTGGTGGCACGCGACCGCGACGAGGCGCGCGCGCGCCTGGAGAAGGGCGGGGTGCCGACGATCGTCGCCAGCCTCCCGTGCGTCACGCCGCACGTCGTGGGCCAGCACGCGCTCCTCTTGGAGCTCGTCAGCCGCGCGCGCTACGCCTGAGTCGTGCCTCGCGCCCGCGCGGCGCGCCTCAACGCGGGCAGGGCCGCTCGAGCGTGTTGACGGTCGAGATGCCCAGCGGTCCGCGCGTGCCCAGCAGCTTCTGCACGGCCTCCGGAGGCAGCGCGTTCACCTTGCCGACGCAGTGCGCCAGCCACAGGATCTTCGCCGTGTGCTCGAGCATGTCGAGCTTCTTGTAGGCGTCCAGCAGGTTCGCGCCGAGCGTCACGGAGCCGTGGTTCTGCATCACCAGCGTGTCCGAGCACTTGACGATCTTGCGGATCGACTCGGGCAGCTCCGGCGTGCCCGGCGTGCCGTAGGGCGCGGTCGGGATGCCGCCGATGGTGACGATGATCTCGGGGATGATCGGCGTCTGCAGGTCGATGCCGGCGATGGTCATCGCCACGGCGTGCGGCGGGTGGCAGTGCAGCACGGCCCTCATCTCGGGGCGTTCGTGGTAGGAGACGAGGTGGATGCCGATCTCGGAACTGGCGCGCGGCCCGTTGTCGACCGGCTTGCCCTGCATGTCGACCTTGGCCAGGTTCTCGGGCGAGAGGAAGCCCTTCATGGCGCCGGTGGGCGTGACGATGATCGCTCCGTCGGCGAGGCGCGCGCTGATGTTGCCGTCGGCGGCGACGATGTAGCCGCGCGCGTAGCACAGCTTGCCGATCTCGCAGATGGCGTTGCGCAGCCGCGCCTCCTCGTCGCTCCAGCCGCGCCGCTGCGCCAGTTCCTCGATGCCGCTCATGGCGTGCTCCGCGCCTCCCGATGGTCGTAGGCCAGCGCTCCGTCGCGCTCGACGTAGTCGACGACGGCGACGACCACCGTCTTCACGGCGCCGTCCTTGGCGTCCAGCATCTGGCGCGCGCTGTTGCCCTCGTCCATGACGAGCACGCGGTCGCCGACGCCGGCCTGCGCGTGGTCGATGCCGACGCGCACGCGGCCGTTCTTCCTGCCCTTGGGGTCCACCGGCTGCAGGAGCAGCAGCGTGCGGCCGTCGAGCACGGGGATCTGCACGGGCGCCACGACGGTGCCCACGACCTGCGCGAGGAACATCAGGCGTCCTCCGTCACGGCGCGAGCCTCCGGCCGTTCGACCAGGCTTGTTCGACCCAGCCGATGATCGTCGCGTCCACCGGCACGAAGGTCTCCGGGCAGGCGAGGGCCGCCTCGCGGCCGTCGATCCAGTGCACGAAGTCGCCGGGGCCCGAGGAGATCGCGCTGCAGGCGACCACCACCTCGCCGACATCGCTGCCGTCGTCGTCGAGCGGCTGGATCAGCTGCAAGGGCACGCCGCGCAGCCCTTCGTATTGCTGCGTGGCGACCAGCCTGCCGACGACCCGCGCGAGGTGCATGCGTCCCTCAGCCCTTCCACTTCTCGTAGACGTTGTCGCCCCCGAGGTCCCACGAGTCGACGACGGCCATGATGACCGCGTCGCAGGGGCGACCTTCGGTGACCGTCGTCTGGCGCGCCGAGGAGCCCGTGGCGTAGAGGATCATGTCCCCGTGGCCGGCGCCGACCGAGTCGATCGCCACCACGTACTGCTCCTTGGGCTTGTTGTTCTGGTCGTGCACCTGGACGAGCAGGAGCTTCCTGTGCTCGAGCTTCTCGTCCTTGCGCGTGGCCACCACGCTGCCCACCACCTTGCCGATCAGCATCTGTTTCTGGTCCTCGACGCGCCGCCACGTCGGGCGCGCGGCGCGCATTGTAGTGACCGCCGCGCCGCGGCGCGCCACCCGCCTTGGAAGGGGCGGACTCAGGGCTCGAAGGCGGTCTCGACGCCCGACTTGGGCAGGCACGAGTCGACGAAGCGGCGGCGCAGCTCGGCCTGCACGTGCTTTTCCATCTGCGGCCAGGGCGGCGCCGGACGGCGCACGCCCAGCCACAGCAGCACGACGCCGTTGGACACGCGCACCGGGCCCTTGAGGCCCTGCCAGCCGGGCTGGCCCTCGGGGATGGCGAGCGCCTCCGCCACGGCGGCGGACAGTTCGGGCGGCAGCTTCTCCGCGCCGGGCGCGACCCAGCCGACGCGCCCGCCCTGTTCGCGCGAACTGGCGTCCTCGGAGCGCTCGCGCGCGAAGCGCTCGAAGTCCTCGAGGCCGCGGATGCGCGCCTTCAGGTCGCCGAGCGCGGCGATGGCCTCGTCGAAGTTGCGCGGGTTGAGCTCGTTCTTGAACTTGGCGGCGCGCAGGAACAGCATCCGCGCGTCGATCGCGGGGCCGTGGCGGCCGTCGAACAGCGCGCGCTCGTCCCTGTAGACGCGCTCGAGGTCCTCCGCGGACCACTTGCGCTCGACCCACAGGCGCGCCAAGGCGGTCGAGACGATGCCGGGGTCCTCCCCGAGCGAGGCGGCCTGCACGCCCTGCGCCGCCAGGAGCTCCTCGTACGGCACGCCCTTGTAGCGCGGGTCGCGCGCCACCTCGGCGCGTCGCCGCGCCAACTCCTCGTCGACGGCCTTCGCCAGCGACTCGGGAGCGAGGTCGGGCATGCGCCGCCGCATCGCCTTCGCCAGGAGGAGCTGCCGGCTGTCGTCGCGCAGCGTCTCGCGCGGCAGGCGGTCGAGGAGGTGCGCCAGGAACTCGGGCGGCGCGATGGAGAAGCCCGCGCCCTTGGCGACCACGCCGTCGGCCCAGGGCGGAGGGAAGCTCTGGAAGTCGCGCCGCGCCAGTTCCTCCTCGATCCACAGGCGCTGCTGGTCGCCGCTGACCTGCGTCGACTCGGGCAGGTTCAGCGCGCGGCGCGTGGCGCGCTCGTGCACGATGCCGAGGCGCAGGAAGCGCGCGAACTGCTCGCGCGACAAGCGCACCTTCTCCATCTGCCCGGCGATCCCGCGCGGGTCGCCGGCCTGCTTCACGGCCTCGTCGATCTCGCGCAGGCGCGCTTCGACCTCGGCGTCCGAGGGAGTCAGCGCGTGCTCGCGGCCGTAGGACTCGAGCAGCCTCGACTCGGCCAGGTGCCGCAGCGCGGCGCGGCCCTCCTCCGACATGGCGCGGCGCGCCACGACCAGCACCTCGAGCTCGGCGCGCGCCACGACCAGGTCCTCGACGCGCGCCACGGGCGCGTCCGGCGTCGCGGGCGGAGGCAGGCCCTTCTGCGCCGCGAGCGGCGCGGCGAGGAGCAGCAGGCAGGCGAAGGCGCGGAGGCGTTCCATCGGGCCGCGCATGGTAGCGTCCGCGCCCTCCCGACCGCGCTCCCGGCGCGGCGCGCGCCTTCGACGCGTGGACGCCGGCCGATCAGGGCTCGCAGTCGAAGCGCAGCCGCCCGTCGTCGACGCGGGCGCGCAGCAAGGAGCCGCGCGGCGTTCCGCCGGCGACCATCAGCTCGGCCAGCGGCGCCTCGACCTCCTTCTGGATGACGCGGCGCAGCGCGCGCGCCCCGCAGGACGCGTCGGGCCTGCGCGCGGCGACCCAGCGCGCGACCGCGGGCGAGAAGGCGACCTTGGAGCCCTGTTCGCGGGCGCGCAGCGCCAGTTCCGAGAGCAGCTTGCCGGCGATGCGCGCCACCGAGTCCTCGTCGAGGTCCTCGAACACGATCGTCTCGTCGATGCGGCCGAGGAACTCGGGCGCGAAGTGCTTGCGCAGCGATTCGTAGGCGATCGCGGCCAGTTCGTCGTGGCGCGGCGCCTCGCGCGTCGCGGCGAAGCCCACGCGGCGCGTGGCGGCCTCCATCTCGGCCGCGCCGGCGTTGGAGGTCAGGACGACGAAGGCGCGCGCGAAGCTGGCCTTCCTGCCCTTGCCGTCGGTCAGGACGCCTTCCTCGAGGATCTGCAGCATCAACTGGTGCAGGCGCGGGTGCGCCTTCTCGATCTCATCGAACAGCACCACGCACTCGGGGTTCTTCGCCAGCTCGCTCGTCAGCTGGCCGCCGTCCTCGTGCCCGACGTAGCCGGGCGGGGCGCCGACGAGGCGCGCCGCCTCGTGCGCCAGCGCGTACTCGCTGCAGTCGATGCGCACGAGCGGCTTGCCCTCGGCGCGCTCGCCGTGCAGCTCGCGCGCGAGGATGCGCGCCGCCTCGGTCTTGCCCGTGCCGGTGCGGCCGATGAACAGCAATGCGCCGCGCGGGCGCTCGCCCGACTGCAGGCCGGCCGCCGCGCGCTGGACCGCGCGCGCCATGGCCTCGACCGCGGCGTCCTGCCCGATCAAGGAGCGCGCGAGCCGCGCGCGCAGCCCGCGCGCGCGCGCGGCGAGGTCGTCCTTCCTCGGCTTGGCGCGCGTCGCGTCGCGCACCCTGGCGCGCGCTTCGCCCGGCAGGCGCACGCAGTGCACGTCGAGCGTCGGGTTGACCTCGACGCACAAGTCGTAGAGCGCCTGCTCGGCGCGCAGCGGGTCGTCCCCGTCCAGCCGCGCCAAGTGGGACTCGAGCTCCGCGCCCCAGTCGGACAGGCAGGCCCGCACGACCGCGCGCCGCCAGCCGGCGCGATTGAGTCCGGCGCGCGGCAGCTGGTCGAAGGCCGACGCGTCGAGCTGGGCGACCTTGAGGAACTGGTCGGCCGGCTCGAAGTAGCGGTAGACGCTCTTTTGCGCGGAGGGGTCCAAGGGGATGGCGCCGCGAGAGGGCGCCCGTGGCGCATAGA
>JBEBCR010000087.1:0-2697 GCA_041157565.1 Planctomycetota bacterium
CATCAGGGCCAGCATGGACGGTGTCCTGGTCCTCGCGCGGCGCGCCGTTCAGGGCAGGTCGACCACGACCTCGACCACGCCGTCGAGTCCGTCGATCTTCACGAGCTTGACTCCGCGCGCCGACGAGGCGCGCTGCGCTTCGACGCGCCACTCGCCCGCCGCGTGGCGGCCGAGGTCGAGCCGTCCGTCCTCGCCGGAGCCGCCCGCGCCCTGGAAGAACTGCTGCAGCATCGCTCCGGTCGCCTCGGGATCCAGCTCGTCGTCGCGCGCGTCCTTGGCGACGACGCGTCCGCGCGCGCCCGCCACCGGCGCGCCGTTCTGGCGCACGATGGCGACGATGTTCGTGCCGCGCGGCAGGAGGATCGTCGTGGGCTTGGGCGGCAGGTCGCGCGACAGCTTGACGCCCGCGACGCGCGCCGACGCGCGACCGGAGGCCGTGGCCAGCAGGTCGTACTCGCCCGCCGCCAGTCCGCGGATCTCGAAGGCGCCCTGCGCGTCGCAGCGGTCGCTGGCGCCGCGCGGTTCGCCGACGGCGCCCGAGGCCTGCGCCACCACGCGCGCCTCGGGGATGGGCGCGCCCTGCTCGTCGACCACCACGCCGGAGATGGACAAGGAGGGCAGGAGTCGCACGACGAGTCCGTCCTCGACGCGATTCTCCACCACCACGACGCGCAGCGCCTCGGAAGGCGCGTAGTCGCCGCCGCCGGAGACCTGCAGCTCGTAGTTGCCGCCCTCGAGGCGGTCGAACTCGAACACGCCATCGCCGTCGACGCCGTCGCGCCGCGTGCGGCCCTCGCGCGACAGGAACGAGCCGAACATCCCGCCGCCGCCCGACTCGGCCGACAACGAGCGCAGCGTGGCCGTGGCGCCCTTGACGGGATCGCCCGTGCGGTCGTCGACGACGCGGCCCTTGAGCACCGCCTCGGGCAGCGCCAGGTCGATGCGCGCCTCGGGCGCGTCCGGCACCTCGAGCGTCATGCGCGCCTGCGGCCCGTCGCCGTCGAAGTTGAGCTGGTACTCGCCCGGCGCGAGACCCGCGAACTCGTACTGCCCGCCGCCCTTCATGCGCGCCGCGCGCCACTCGACGCCGAGCATCGACTCGGTCTCGTAGTTGAGCGCCGACAGGAAGCCGCGCTGCACCGGCTCGCCGCGGTAGGTCACGACGCCATGCACGCGGCAGCCGCCCGCCGTGGTGTCCACCAGGTCGAAGCGCACCTCCTCGCCCTCGGGCACGGTGACGAGGTCGAAGTTCATCCCGCCGAAGAGCGACATCGGGTTGAGCTCCTCGTCGCCGCGCGTGGCGACGACGAAGTAGCCGCCCGGCGCCACGTGCGCGATGCGGTAGTTGCCCTGCGCGTCGGTCGAGCCCTGGTACATGCCGCCCACCGAGGCGGGCGAGTTGGGCTGGAGGCTCTGCGGCGCGACCGCCACGACGATCTCGTCGGGCACCGGGTTGCCGCGCGGATCGCGCACGGTGCCGTAGATGCCGCCGCCGGACTTGAGCACGAGCACGACGTCCGCGACCGAGCCCTGCTCGCCCATCGTCTGCGGCTTGGAGGACGCGCCGCAGTAGTCGCGGTGGAAGGCGTGCACGCGGAACGCGCCGCTCTCCACGCCGGCGATCTCGAACGCGCCGTCGCGGCCGGTGGTCGTGGCGCGCTCGCCCATGAAGCCCATGCTGGCCGCGTAGGCCATCAAGCCGGGCGGGATCTGCGGACCGCGCCCCATGCGCCCCATCGCCATGTTGCGCGCCTCGCGACGCCCCTCGCCGCGCTGGCGGCGGGCGGGCGGCTCGGCGCCCGCGTTGGAACCGTCGCCGCCGCGCGCGGGGCGATCGAGCTGGGCCACGACCTGCGCGCCGGCGATGGGCGCGCCATCCTCGTCGACCACGCGGCCCTTCACCAAGCCACCGGGCACCAGCTCGACGATCACGCCCTTCGTCGGCGCGCTCGGCGCGACTTCCACCTCGACGCTGGCCGCGATGTAGCCGGGCGCGGTGACCGACAGGCGCGCCTTGCCGGGGCGCACGCCCTGGAGCTCGAAGCGCCCGGCGGGATCCTCGAACAGAACGCCGCCGCTGAAGGGGTTCAGCGGGGAAGGCGCGGCGGCGTCGAGGTCGACTCGCTCGGCGCAGTCGATGCTGAACGAGGCCACGGGTTCGCTCTTCAGCGCGTCCATGACGACGCCGGAGACCACGACGCCCTGCTGCAGCACGACCACGGCCTCGCCCGAGTCCTTGGCGGGGTCCCACTTCAGCTCGCTCTTGGCGTAGCCGAGCTTCTCGAAGTCGATCGAATGGGGCGGCTTGCCGGCGATGGGCCCCGCCACGAAGCGCCCGTCGGGCCCGGTGGTCGGCGGCTCGAAGCCCTTGACCGCCTGCGCCATCAGCGGCGCCAGCGAGAAGTCGAAGCCGAAGTTCGACCACTCGACCATGTTCCAGCGCATCGACACGCCCGACAGGGGCGCACCCGCCGCGTCGACCACGCGGCCGGCGACCAGCGCGCCGCGCTTGAGCACCAGCTCGTCCAGCGCCAGCGTCGCGCCGTCGTCGAGCGCCGCGCGCGCGCCGATCGCGGGCAGGTGCTCCCTCGAGATGGCGACGACGTCGACCTCGCCCGCGGGCACGTTGGGCATGGTGAACGTGCCGTCGGCCGCCGTCTCGCAGTGCGTGGCGACCAGCACCTCCTCGACGCAGCG
>JBEBCR010000088.1:0-4631 GCA_041157565.1 Planctomycetota bacterium
GTTCTTCATCTTCATCGTGTCGAACTGCGGCGGATTGCTGACGCCGTTCGCCGATCCGCCCTTGTACCTGGGCTTCCTCAAGGGCGTGCCCTTCGAATGGACGATGCAGTTGTGGAAGGAGTGGCTGCTCGTCAACGGCGCGCTGCTCGTGCTGTTCAACTTCCTCGACGGCTACATGCTCGACAAGGAGGAGAAGGAGCGTCCCGGCTCGCAGCTCGAGGAGGCGATGAAGCACGAGCCGCTCGGCGTCGAGGGCAAGCACAACATCCTGCTGCTCGGCGGCGTGGTGTGCGCCATCCTGGGCAGCGCCCAGGGCTGGTTCAACGGCGGCGCGCCGTGGGCCTTCGGCGTCTCGGAGGCGTGCATGGCGAGCCTCGCCGTCCTCGGCCTGGTCCTGACCAAGTCCTCGATCAGGGCCGCCAACGCCTTCACCTACGGTCCCATCCTCGAGGTGGCGATCCTCTTCGGCGGCATCTTCGCGACCATGGTCGCGCCGATGCAGATCCTCAACGCGCGCGGCGCGGAACTGGGCATCGAGCACCCGGGCCAGTACTTCTGGGCGACGGGCATGCTGTCCTCGTTCCTCGACAACGCGCCGACCTACCTGACCTTCGCGGCGGTCGCCTGCGGCCAGGCGGGCATCGCGCTGGAGGGCCAGTACCTCGCGCAGTTCCTGCAGGCGGGCGGCGAGAACATCACGACGCTGATGGCCATCTCCTGCGGCGCGGTGATGATGGGCGCCAACACCTACATCGGCAACGGGCCGAACTTCATGGTAAAGGCGATCGCCGAGGAGAACGGGGTCAAGATGCCCTCGTTCTTCGGCTACATGCTGTGGTCGCTGGCGTTCCTCGTGCCGCTGTTCGTGGGCGTGACCTTCGTCTTCTTCGCCTGAGCCCGGCTCAGGCGACGGAGGAGAACGGCCAAGCCAGGGGGATGACGACGAGCGCCGTCGCCATGACGACGAGGTCCAGCGCCAGGCCGACCCGCAGGTAGTCGCCGAAGCGATACCCTCCGGGTCCCTGCACCATCAGGTTGGTCTGGTATCCGATGGGCGTCGCGAAGCCGCAGGAAGCCGCCACGAGCAGCGCCATCAGGAACGGCATGGGGTCGAGCCCCAAGGACCGCGCCGTGGCCATGGCGATCGGATACATGAGCGCGACCGTGGCGTTGTTCGACAACAACTCGGTCAGCAGCATCGTCGTCAGGTAGAGCGCCGCCAGCACGAACCAAGGTCCGAGGTGGCCGACCGCGCCCACCATCGTCCCGGCGAGCTCCTGCGCCAGGCCGGTCGAGCGCATCGTCTCCCCCACGCCCAGCGCGGCGGCGATGACGACCAGCACTTCCCAATCGATGCTGCGCCGCGCCGCCGAGATGTCGCAGCAGCCCGTCGCCAGCATGGCGCCCGCCGCCAGCAGGCCGGCGTGCATCATCGACAACCACTCGAAGCCCGCCACCACGACCAGCGCGGCGAGGATCAGCAGCGCCAGCGGCGCCTTCTCGTGGCCGGGCGGCGTCGAATCCTCGAGCCGAGACACGAGGAAGAAGTCGCGCGAGTTGCGCTGCTCCTCGTGCCACGAACGGTGCGCCTCGAGCAGCAGCTGGTCGCCGGGCCGCAGCACGATGTCGCCGATCTTGCCCTGCAACCGCTCGCCCGAACGGCCGACGGCGATCACCGCGGCGTTGTACACGCCGCGGAAGCGCCCGGCGCGGATCGTCTGGCCGACCAGCGGGTTGTGCGGAGACACGACCGCCTCGACCATGCAGCGCTCGGAGCGCGGCTCGCGCAGCTTCTCCACCTGCCTGGTCGCCGGCGCGAGGCCGCGCACGCGCTGCAGGTCGAGCACCGAGTCGACCACGCCCACGAACATGAGCCGGTCGCCGGCGCGCAACACCTCGGTCGGCGCCACCGCGGGGATCGCGCGCCCTTCGCGCTCGACCTCGGCCAGGTACGCGCCGGGCAGGCCGCGCAGGCCGGCCTCCTCGATGCTTTGTCCGACCAGCGAACTGCCCGGCAGCACCTGCATCTCCACCGCGTACTCGCGCGGATCGCCGCCCGCCACGAGCGTCGGCTTCCTCTCGGGCAGGAGCCAGCGCGAACTCGCCAGCAGGAACAGCATGCCGACGACGGCGCACGGCACGCCGACCCACGCCGGGTCGAACAGGCCCAGCACGTCGGCGTCGCCCGTCTCGGCGACCAGCAGTCCGTACAGCACCATGTTCGTGCTGGTGCCGATCAAGGTGCACAGCCCGCCCAGGATCGTGGCGTAGCTGAGCGGAATGTACAGCTTGGACGCCGCGATGCCGGCGCGCTTGCCGAGGTCGGAGACCACCGGCATGAACATGGCGACGATGGGCGTGTTGTTGAGGAAGGCGGACATGCCGCCGCTGGCGAGCATGATGCGAAGCTGCGCCGTGCGCACGCTGCGCACGCGCGCGAACATGCGCCGCGTGGCGAGCGACATGGCACCGGTGCGCACGAGCCCGGCGACGACGACATAGAGCACCGCCACCGTCACGAGCGCCTCGTTGCCGAGCCCCGCCACGAGCTTCGCCGGCGACGGGAAGCGCTCGGAGGCGAGGCTCGCCGTCATGAACACGGCCAACGCGCCGACCATGACGAGGTCCGCGGCGATGTTGCGCGCCAGCGCGAGCACCATCGTCGCCACGACGGCGAGCGTGAACCAGGCTTCCCAAGTCATGGGCGGGGGAGGACCCGGTTGTATCGGCAGCCGGGTCCGCCGGTCTGGAAACGACTTCCCGACGCTCGCGCGGACCGCCCTCGCGGGGGCCCGCGCGGCGCCCGGCCGATCAGGGCGTGAAGACCACGTCGACCGCGTTGGTCAGGTTGAACGAGCTTGGCGTGCAGTAGTTCGCCGCGTTGCGGTACCACAACTGGAAGCGCAAGGCCTGGCCGATCGACAGGCACCCCAGTCCGGGCGTGGCGCAGCCCTGCACCGCGAGTCCCGGCCCGCGCACGAGCACGCCCGAGGAGTTCGCCGTCGACGAACCGAGCCTGTACAGGGGGTTCCCCACGCAACGCCGGCCATCGCCGAAGGGCGTGAAGGTCGCGTTGGGACCGCAGAAGAGCAGCGCCGGCACGTTGGGCGGCAGGTTGCTCGCCGTCAGCACGAGGTCGTCCTCGACGAGGCTCGTGCTGCCGCTCGGATCGAGGGCGCCGCCGACGCCCAGCGAGTTGAGGCAGCCGCCGCTCGGGTTGTCGTTGCCGCACGGGCCGGCACCCGCCGTGCAGAAGCAGCTCTTGGCGTACTCGTCCTCGCACTCGTCGGGGATGAAGTTGCCGTTGTTGTCCGACGAACCACCCTGCGAGATGTCGACCGAGTCCTCGACGCCGTTCTCGTTGCAATCCCACCATGGCTCGCCCACGAGCGCGAACGCGTCGAGGTCGTCGGCTTGCGGAGCGCCCGAGCGCGTCGTGCGCAGGCCCAACGCCTCGGCCGGGATGTAGATGGCGGGACGGCCCACGCCGTTGATGGGCGTCGTCAGGATGTCGCCCGGCTCGATCGGCGCGCCGAAGAGCGAGTCCGTGCGTCCGACGACGCGCGACCCCCGCCGCACGGAGAAGAGCAGCATGTCCCCGACCTGGGCGCCGCCGGTGGCGACCCAGTCGTTCGGAACCTGGCTGGGCTCGAACACACCATCGCCATCGTCGACGAGGATCAACGCGTCGAGGTCGTCGGTGGCGAAGCCCTCGCGGTCGAGTCCCAACTGCGAGGCCGTGGCGTACACGGACGGCGAGCCCGTCGCCAAGCGACGCAACACCGCCGAAGGCGAGACGCCCAGGGTCTGCGCGGTGTTGCTGCCCGCGATGCCGTTGAGGGGATCGGGGATCGAGCCGTCGAGCGAGTAGTACTCGGCGCCCAGAGGACCGAGCAGGGTCATGCTCAAGGTGTCGAGGTTGTCGCCCGCATCGGCCGGTCCGCCGGGTTGGATGGGCTCGACCAGGCCCAGCCCGCGTTGACGAAGGCCGGTGGAACCCGCGCTGCCGGGCAGGCCGTTGCCGTCGAGGACGAGCAGCGTGCCGGGCGTGAACGCGCCGGGCTGCAGCGGGCCGAACAACAAGTTGCGCGTGGTGTAGACGTCCGCGGCGGCCTCGAAGAGCAGCGCCTCGGCGTGCAAGGCATTCTGCACCGGCGATCCGCCCGCGACGCCGCGCGCGTATTCGTCCACCGAGTAGTACAGGCGCGGACGCGTGCCCTGCACCCCGGCGGGACGGAAGAGCGCTTCGTTGCCGCGCGAGTGGGCGTCGATCTCGATGCCGCACGGCGTGCCGGAGGCGTGACCGGAGCAACTCGCGTAGTTGGGCAGGCCCAGCAGCGAGCCAGGCACCGCGATCGTCATCCGCGGCAAGGGGCCGAAGCCCTGCGTCGTCGGCGTCAGCAAGTCACCCTCGGTGATCGGGATCGTGCCGGATCCATCGAGCTGGCCGACCGTGGCGCTCTGCCACTCGATGGAAACGACCAATCGTCCTTGGCCTTGGGCCGTCGCGCGGGCGGTGAAGGCCGCGCAGACAAGGGCGAGGGAGAGGCACGACGAGAGCGGGTGATTCATGGCTATGGCCCCTTGCAACTGGTTGCATCATCCCACGGGAGCGGGAAACGAGCGAGGTG